>NZ_JBFAZH010001337.1:0-1938 GCF_040681735.1 Actinoplanes sp. NPDC051633
GGCGGCGGCCTTCGGCCCGATGCCCTCGAGGCGCTTGAGGTCGTCGGCGGCGCCGTCGCGCTGCGCGGGCACCGGCGCGGGCTGCGCGGCGGTGAGCTCCGGCGGCTCCACCAACACGGCGGGCTCGGCAGGGTCGGGCTCGGCGGGCGCCGTCTCGGCGGCGGCGACGGTGGCGGGTACGGGCTCGGCGGCGACGGCCGGCACGGGCTCCACGACAGCCGGCGTGCTCTCGGCGGCCGCGACGGTCGCCGGCACGGGCTCCGCCTCGACAACGGGTTTCTCTTCGGCGACCGGCGCAGCTTCGGCGACCGGCTCGGGCGACGCAGCCGGCTCCGGCTCCGGCTCGGTTGCCGCAGCCGGCGCGGCGGGCGTCTCGGCCGCAACCGGCGCGGAAGCACGCCGCCCCCACACCAGCCACCCCGCGAGAAGGCCGATCAAAAAGGCGACGATGGAATAGACGACTGCCACGGGGGACCTCCGGGCCACGGGCTCAAAATGACGACGCGAAGCTTCGCACATGTCAATGCCTCCGGCCGCATTCCATCCCGCGTGTCGGACTCGGTGTCACCCGAACGTCAAAAGCAGAAGACCGAGCGGGAGGTCAGCCGGCCCGGCGCCGCGCCCGGCGCGCGGCCAGCTCGTCACCGGCGGCCGGCTCGGCCGGCAGGTCGGTGCCCACCGGTTGCGGCGACGCCGGCTCGGCGGGCAGGTTCGTCAGCGAACCCTGGATCTCCTTGAACGCCCCGCCGATAGCGATGCCGAACACGCCCTGCCCGCCCTGCAGGAGATCGACGACCTCCTCGGGCGACCGGCACTCGTACACGGTCGTGCCGTCGGAGATCAGGGTGATGCCGGCCAGATCGTCCACCCCGCGCGAGCGGAGCGTCTCGATGGCCCGGCGGATGTTCTGCAACGACACGCCGGCGTCGAGCAGCCGCTTGACGACCTTGAGGACCACGAGGTCGCGGAAGGAGTAGAGCCGCTGCGTGCCGGAGCCCGATGCGTCGCGGATCGAGGGCACGACCAGGGTCGTACGCGCCCAGTAGTCGAGCTGGCGGTAGCTGATCCCCACCGCGTGGCAAGCCGTCACCCCGCGATAGCCGACGGATCCGTCCTCGCCGAGATGGCCCTGATCGCCGCCCGCAAGAGGCTGATCGTGCATGCGACTACCTCCCCGCTGCCGCTTCACCCGGACGTCCCGAGCCTATATCTCAGCACCGCGGGAAACAGGCACGTAATGCCGCGACACGCCGCGTCCGGAGGAACGCACCGGTTCGGGCGGATTATCCCGCGAAATCCTCGGGACGAACCTGGTCGAGGAACTCGCGGAACTTCTCCACCTCGTCCTCCTGCTCGTCCGGAATCACGATGCCCGCCTCGGTGAGCACCTGATCGGCGCACCGGATCGGGGCACCCACCCGCAGCGCCAGCGCGATCGAGTCGCTGGGCCGCGCGGACACCCGGAGCTCCTCGCCGATCAGCAGATCGGCGTAGAACACGTTGTCCTTCAGCTCGGTGATCTCGACCGCCTTCAGCGGCTGCTGCAACGCCGCCAGGATGTCCCGCAACAGGTCGTGGGTCAGTGGACGGGCCGGCTTGACGCCCTGCTGCTCGTACGCGATGGCGGTCGCCTCCACCGCGCCGATCCAGATGGGCAGATACCGATCCCCGTCGACCTCCCTGAGCAGGACGATCGGCTGGTTGCTGGGCAGCTCGACCCGAACCCCGACCACGCTCAGCTCGCGCACCGCCCGCCTCCGTGTGTCGCCGTTTCATAAGCCGTCCGGAAGAACGGCTGCCCTACTCCTGAACCGTACACGCACGCTGTCCCGGTCCGTCCGGAGCGGCATACCCGAAACCGGAAGATATAGCCTTCAGTCCGGTCAAGGGCGGTGGTGGGGCTGCGGACGGCATTTCACCGCCCGAGTTCGCCCCGCA
>NZ_JBFAZH010001338.1:0-1937 GCF_040681735.1 Actinoplanes sp. NPDC051633
CCGTGGTTCGGCTGCAGGAACAAGGTCATGTGGTCGCGATGGCCGGCGACGGCATCAACGACGCCGGCGCTCTGGCTCAGGCCGACCTCGGTATCGCGATCGGCACGGGCGCTGACGTGGCCATCGCCGCCTCCGACATCACGCTCATCGGTGGCGACCTGCGCGGCATCGTGTCCGCGATCGCCCTGTCGCGGCGCACCGTGACGACGATGAAGCAGGGCCTTGCGTGGGCGTTTGGTTACAACATTCTGCTCATTCCGGTCGCTGCCGGTGCGCTGTACTGGTGGGACGGGCTGCTGCTCGACCCGGTGCTGGCGTCCGCTGCGATGGCGATGAGCTCGGTCAGCGTGCTGTCGAACGCGTTGCGGCTGCGCCGGTTCCGCCGACCCGCCTCCGTCGATGAGATCCTGCACCCGCCGCTGAAGCAGCGGGTCGGCCAGTACGCGTACCTGACCGCGATCGCGGTCGTCGCGCTCACCATCGGTGCGACATTGACGGCCGTCAGCCGGATGGACTTCGCCGAGCGCGGCATGAACGGCACGTTGGCGTGGATTCAGACGACCGGCATGCCGATGCGGCCGGCGATGTCGACGATGATGACCGCCGAGGTCCCGCCGACCGAAGCCGCTGAGGCCGGGCTCAAGGTCCAGCTGGACGTTCCCGACGCGACCCGCCCGGGGGTGCCGACGACAGTCACCGCGACCGTGGTCGACGCCGAGACCGGTGAGCCCGTCACGGACCTGACCCGTAGCCACGAGGCGTGGATGCACCTCATCGCGACCCGCCAAGACCTCGGCACGTTCGCTCACGTCCACCCGGAACCGACCGGGCGGCCCGGTGAGCTGCAGATCGAGGTGACGTTCCCGACCGCCGGGACGTACGTGGTGAACACCGAGTTCCGGCAGCGCGGCGAGATGGCTGACGTGCACCAGCGTCAGCTGGTCACGGTCGCCGGTGACGTCCCGGAACCGGTGACCCTGGCCGCCGGCCCTCGGACCGCGGTCGTTGACGGTGTCGAGGTCGAGCTGGGCGGGGAGGCGGTCGTCGGTGGACCCAGCGACCTGCACTTCACGTTCACCCACGCGGCCACCGGGGAACCGGTCGACGACCTGCAACCGTTCCTGGCCGCAGCGGGCCACGTCGTGGTGATGAAGGCCGACGCGCAGACGTTCGCCCACGAGCACGCCGAGCTCGAAGACGGCAAGGGACGCCCGGTGTTTGCCAGCCCCGGGCAGACCTTCGGTCCCGAGCTCGACGTGCACGCCGAGTTCGACACCCCCGGCGTGTACCAGCTGTGGGCCCAGTTCCGGCTCGCTGACGGCGACGTCGTGACGGTGCCGTTCACGATGCAGGCGTCCTGACCCACCCCCGACGCTGCCGGCCCGCCTACCCAGAGGCGGGTCGGCAGCACCCTCAGCAAGAACCATCCAACCGAAGGAGACCCGATGAAGACCACCGTTTCCTCAGAAGTCCTCGACGTCATCGTCGTCGGCGCCGGCCAGGCGGGACTCGCCGTGGCTTACCACCTCTCCCGTCAGGGCGCCCACTTCCTGGTTCTCGACGCCGGAGCAGAGGTCGGCGAGTCGTGGCGGACCCGGTGGGACTCGCTCCGCCTGTTCACTTCCGCGCAGTACGACGGGCTTCCCGGCATGCCGTTTCCCGCCCGAGACCGCGACCACCCGACCAAAGACATGGTGGCGGATTACCTGCGCGACTACGCCGCTCGCTTCGGCCTCCCGGTTCGATTGGGTTGTGCAGTCAGCCGGGTCGAGCAAGTGGCCGACGGGTTCGTCGTCCACACCGGCGCAGGCTCCCTTGCGGCTCGCCAGGTCGTGATCGCGACCGGCCCGTTCCAGACACCGGTCGTTCCCAGCTTGGCTGCCGACCTATCCGGTGACGTAGTTCAGCTGCACAGCGCCGAGTACCGGCGTCCCGGT
>NZ_JBFAZH010001339.1:0-1937 GCF_040681735.1 Actinoplanes sp. NPDC051633
GGTCGAGGCGCAGGATGCCGTCCACGACGTTGCGGGAGACGCCGCCCTCGTCCACGTCGCAGAGCCGGACGAAGACGTCGGCGTGCTCCAGCTCGGTCCGCACGTACACCCGTGCTCGCACCGGCCCGACGAGGTCGGTGTCCGCCGTCAGCGGCGGCCCGGTGAACACCAGCACGTCGGCGCGCTCCTCGACCGCCCGGTTGTCGGCCTGTTTGCCGGGCGGCGCCAGCAGCGGCCCGCCGACGGTCGGCGTCGGGTCGGCCGGGTCGTACGTGAAGGCTCGGGGTTCCACGGCGCCGGTCTCCGCCTCGGCGGTCAGCCCGCCGTCCGCGCGCAGGTGGTGGGCGGACTCCCGCGTACCCGCCGGTGGCCACTGCTCGAACCCCAGCCACCGGCCCGCCTGCTGCAGGAACACCCGGACCGGCGGGCCCGCCGGCGCCGGGCCGCCGCGCAGGTGATGGTCCAGCCACTTCGCCTCGCTGCGCATCATCGCCCGCAGCTCGCCCGGCGCGCCGTGCTGCCACGGCCCGACGAGGATCCGCGCCGGCACCCCGGCCGCCCGCAGCGCGGTGTAGTCGGCCAGCTGCCCGGGCAGGAACAGATCCCACCAGCCGGTGACCATGTTGGCGGGCGGCATCCGGCTCATGTCCACGTGGTCGTGGTCGGCGACCGACCAGAAGTCGTCGCCGGGCTCGGCGTGGGTGACGAAATCCCGCCAGAACGCGACCGGCGCTCCCGCGGCCTCGGTGTCCGCGGCCTGCAGCGGCAGCTTGCGCGCGGCCAGCCGGATCTTGGCCTTGAGCCGGCCGTTCAGCTGCGGCGGCAGCCCGCCCGCCTCCTGCCGGCCGATCTGCACCGACCAGTTCAGCGCGTTCTCCAGCTCGGGCACGCCGTGGTCGTAGAACGCCCAGGTGACCTTCGACGCCGTGACGTGCGGCGACACCGACACCAGCGGCGGGTCGGCGTACGGCGCGACCGCCCACTGCGTGTGCCCGAAGTAGCTGGCGCCGGTCATCGCGACCCGGCCGTCGCACCACTGCTGCCCGCGTAGCCAGGCGACCGTGGCCAGGCCGTCCTCGTGCTCGGTGGTGAACGGCCGGAAGTGCCCGCCCGACCCGAAGGTGCCGCGGGTGGACTGCATGAAGACCTGGAAGCCGCGCCGGGCCAGGGACGCGCCCAGGAGCTGCCCGTTGGCGCCGGCCCGCCCGTACGGCAGGCGGATGAGCACCACCGGCAGCGGCCCGGACGCCCCCACCGGCCGGTACCGGTCGCCGAGCAGGGAGACGCCGTCCGGCATGGGCGCCGCCAGGTCCCGCTCGACGGTGAACGGCGTCGCCCGCAGGGGGAGGCCCAGGGCCGCATCGGCGAGCAGTCCGCCCAGTCGCGCCAGCTTCGTCATGTCCTAGCTGTACCCCGGCGACCCCCGTCCGTGCAGCCATCGCTGCGCGAGATCCGCCGCCCGCGCCCGGATTCGGGCGATTCCTGTCGCGCTGTTGTACGCGGCGAAGTGCGGCCACTGGAAGATCAGGATCGCCAGCTCCTCGGCCACCACCGCGCGGCGCAGCTCGTCGTCGCGGTCCGGGTCGTAGGCGTCGAGCAACGCCGGCGGCACCGTCACCCCGGTCGGCGTGGCCCGCACGCTGAGGAACGCCAGATCGCTCGACGGCCGACCGGTGCGTGCCGACTGCCAGTCGCAGAAGATCAGGGAGCCGTCGGCATGGGTGATGTTCTCGGTGTGGCAGTCGCCGTGGGTGAAGACCGGCGGCGACGCCGACATGGCGCCGGCCAGCCGTTCCGCATCCGCGAGGAGGTCGTCGAGCCGCGGGAGGGCCGGCTCCCAGAACGCGTGGATCGCGGCGAGATCCGGCTCGGCCATCGCGGCCGCCAGCAGGTCCGGCCCGTCCCACCCGGGCGCCGGCACGCGGTGCAGGGCGGCC
>NZ_JBFAZH010001340.1:0-1935 GCF_040681735.1 Actinoplanes sp. NPDC051633
CCAAAAACCTTTGACGAGCCGTTTACCACGTAAAGGCGCGGGCACTCCGTCGTTGTCGAGAGCTAGCCATACGTCGGGTGCTGCGGCCAGCCGTCCGGGGAGTCCTCCCAGTCCTCCTCGCGGCCGTAGACGCTGAGGTCCTTGATGTTGTTGCTGAACAGGATCCGGTCGACGCCGCGGGAGGTGGTGCCGTAGGTGCGGAACACCTCGTCGCCGTCGCGCAAGAACATGCTCAGCATGAAGCCGCCGCCCGCGCCGCAGTCGTCGGCGAACGTGGTGCCGTGGGACGAGACGAACGGCAACGTCCAGCCCCGCTCGGCCTTGTAACCCTCGATCTGCTCCAGCGGCATGTTGGACACGGTGGCCCAGCTGATGCCGCGCTCCGCCAGCATCGGCAGGGCGTGGCCGGGCACGTTGTCGGTGAACGCGGTGCAGCCGGGGCAGAAGTGGCCGGGACCGTTGTCCATGAACTGGTACACGGCCAGCTCCTCGCGGCCCTCGAAGAGGTCGAGCAGCGATCGCTTACCGCCGGGCGCGTCGAACACGTACTCGCCGAACCGAACCATCGGCAGGCGCCGCCGCCGCGCGGCGATCCGGTCCAGCGCCCGGGTCGCCTCCTTCTCCGCGACGAGCAGCTCGGCCCGCGCCGTCTCCCACTCCCCAGCCGTCACAACCTGCGGTTTCGTCATCCTCTGGTTCTACACGTGATCGTCGGCGCAGTCACCGTGCGGGCAGCACCACCAGCGCGTCGCCGACCGGGCGCTCGCCCGTGGCGTCGGACGGCGCGTTGATCACCGTGTCGTCGACGACCATCGTGGTCGAGCCGCCGCCGTCGAGGTTGATCGCGTCCCGCAGCCCGAGCGCCTTCGCCACCGCGGCGGTCTCGCCGATGCCCAGACCCAGGCTGTCGGTGCTGCGGCCGTCCGCGGTGATCAGCATGGTGCGGCCGCGGGCGTCCACCCCGGCGAAGGTACGCGGGTTCCGCTTGTGCACCCAGCCGTAGTAGAAGCTCGGGTCGCCCGGGCGCACCATGCCGTCGGCGGCCGGGGTGGCGTGCAGCCGGCCGTCCCGGACCAGCTCCGGCCCACCGTTGACGATCGTCTCCGCCGGCCGCCCGCCGATCAGGGTGGACCCGACCCGCAGCTTCCGGCCCGGGTGGGCCACCGCCAGGAGGGCGTCGACCCGCGAGCCGGTCGCCTGCACGGTGCGGCCGCCGGCCGGGACGGTCCCGCCGCGGGTCGTCCGGATCTCGATGACCCGGCCGTGCCGGTCGAGCGCCACCTCGGCGCCCGCGCCGGACGGCGTCCGGGCGCCGTAGGACCGGTCGAACGCGATCAGCTCGTCGGGATCGGTGCAGGTGAAGTCGTGCAGGGGGCGGTTGGTCGGTGCGTCGCCGACGCCGCCGCAGTTACGGATCAGGCCCGGGACCCGGTTCAGACCGTCGAGGGTCAGGCCGCCGACCGTGCCCCGCCAGCGCAGCCGCACCACCTCGGACCGCCGGGCGTCGTCGCGGAGCACCAGCGCCGGGCGGCCCGCGATCGGCTCGCTGACCAGACGTCCGTCGTAGACGCCCACGCCGGCCGGGTCGCCTGGTGCGCCGGCCGCCGGGTCGAGCACGAAGAAGCCGGCGTTGACCGCGGCGGTCGCTCCGGTCAGCGCGGAGAGCGCACTCGTCGTCTCCCGCCGCTCGAGGTCCGGCCCGTACGTCGCGTCGAGCCGGCCGTGGAACCGCTTCGGGTCGATGGTCAGGACGTCGATGTGCCACGGCCCGGTGGATCCGGCCACGTCGTCCGGTTCGCCGTCCCAGCCGGTGTAGACGCTGGAGCCACCGAGCCCGGCCGCGATGACCTGCTGGCGGATGGCGTCGGCCTCGGCCCTGGTCGCGGCGGCGCCGACGCGTACCCGCCAGCCCAGCTCGCCGGCGAAGTCGGCCAG
>NZ_JBFAZH010001341.1:0-1934 GCF_040681735.1 Actinoplanes sp. NPDC051633
CTTCGGCGACGACGTCCAGCTCGAGGCTCTGGGCCAGCCGCAGAATGCCCTCCGTGAGGGCCCGCTGCGTGCCGTTGTCGCCCAGGCCGTCGATGAAGGACTTGTCGATCTTCACCACGTCGACGGGTACCTGGCGCAGGTAACTGAGGGACGAGTAGCCGGTTCCGAAATCGTCGATCGCTACCCGGATGCCGTGCTCGCGCAGGGTGGCAAGGTGAACCCAGGCCTGTTCGTCGTCGCGCAGCAGCATGCTCTCGGTGATTTCGATGAGCAGGCTGGTCGCCGGTAGCTCGGCGGCGGCCAGCCGGCTGGTCACATCGTCAACGAACCCGACGGTGCGGAACTGACGGGCCGAGACGTTGACGCTCACGTACGGCGCCGTCTCCCGGCCTGACAGCCGCCACCTCGCTGCGGCCTGCAGGGCTTCCTCGAGCACCAGCAGTCCGAGCGGGACGATCAGGCCGGTCTCCTCGGCCAGCGGGATGAACTGGTCCGGCGGAACGATCCCGCGCTCAGGATGCTGCCAGCGGACCAGGGCCTCCATGCCGACGGTGACGCCGCTGCCGAGGTCGACGATCGGCTGGAAGTACACGGCGAACGCCTTGTCGACGATGGCCTGTTCGAAGTCGGCCCGTAGTTGTTGCTGCTCGAGCATCGGAGTGTGCAGCGCAGGCTGGTACCGCCGCCATTGGGCCTTGCCGGCGCGTTTCGCGATGTGCAGAGCCAGATCGGCTTGCCGCAGCAACTCGGCCGCCGAGCTCGCGTGCACGGTCGATGCCACGCCGATTCCCGCCGAGATGGTGAGGGTCCGGTCGGTGAGATCGAACGGCTCGGCGAAGGCGCCGACGATGCGGGTGACCATGGCGGTCAGCTCGGCGGGTGAGCTCAGATCCTCGGCGAGCACGGCGAACTCGTCGCCGCCGAGGCGGGCCACGGTGTCCGTCGTGCGCAGGACCGGTTGCAGCCGTTGCGCGGCCATGGCCAGGAGCCGGTCACCTGTCTGGTGGCCGGCCGTGTCGTTGACCGTCTTGAAGTCGTCCAGGTTGATGACGAGCACGCCGAGCAGCGCGCCGGTCCGGCCGGCGCGGGTCACCGCCTGCTGGAGCCGGTCGGCGAACAGCACGCGATTGGCCAGGCCGGTGAGGCTGTCGTGGAACGCCTGATGGGTGAGCTCCTGTTCCAGCTGCCGCCGGTCGGTGACGTCGGTGAAGGTCACCACCAATCCGCGTACGGTCGAATCGTCACGCAGATCGCGCACCGAGGCCGAGACCCGTAGCGGCTTGCCATCGGTCGTGTGCAGTTGCCAGTCCGCGCCATCGGTGTGGCTCTCACCGGCTTGGAGCATGTCGATGACTTCCGCCGCCCGTGCCGCGGTTTCACGGTCGAGCAGGCTGAGCAGGCTCACTCCGGTCAGATCGTCGGAGCCGAGCGTCTGCGTCACGGACGGGCTGGCATAGCGGATGGTGCGCTCGTCATCGACGATCAGGATGATGTCGGCGGAGTTCTGTACGAGGGTGCGGAAGTATTCCTCGCTGGCCCGGTGGTTGATCTCGAGCACGAGCCGGATGCGTTCCCGCGCCAAGGCGGCCTGACCGGCGAGCACCTCGACGAAGCCCTGCACATTCACCAGAGCTGCCTCGGGAGCGGCCACCACCAGCGCGCCGCTGTTCGGGTCGTCGGGCCAGCTGTCGCCTGTGCCCACCGTCAAGGGACACACCAGCGCGAGGGGGAATCCGTCGAGCCGATCGCGGATGTCGGCCGACAGATCGCGGACGGGACGGAGCAGGATGCCGTCGCCGCGATTCAGGCCGTCGTGGAGGACGACCAGGAAGCGGTGCGGCGTGCCGGCCGGCAGCAGTTGAGTGATCGCGGTGCGCAGAATGGCTTCGATCTCGTCGAGTGCGGTGGCGGACACCAGCGCCGCCCCGGCGCTG
>NZ_JBFAZH010001342.1:0-1933 GCF_040681735.1 Actinoplanes sp. NPDC051633
GGTCGAACGCGTACGGGTCGCCCAGATCCAGCAGGTCGGCCAGCCCCAGGTCGGCGGAGAGCACGGGCTCGCCGGCGTCCGCTCCGCTGAGCCGCAGGGGCGCGAGCTGCCGGGCGAGCGCCTCGGTCTCGGCCGCGGACAGAGCGTCCGCGACGCCGATCGGCGCTCCCGCGGCGGCCAGCGAGCCGGCGCCGGAGACGTCGAGCACCAGCGCGCCGTGGTCCAGCGCGCGCGGCGCCGGCCCGAGATCGATCACGACGACGCCCTCGAGCCCACCCACCGGCACGTCTCCGCCGTCCACCACCACGACGATCTGCGGTCCCGCCGACGTCGAGGGACCGGACGGGTCGAACCGTGGCCGCGTCGAGAGCAGCGAGTCGAGCAACGGGAAACCGATCAGGCGCGCCGGCCCAGCCGCGTCGGTCAGCTCCGGATGATGGGCGTGCGGCAGCCACTTCACCCAGTCCCACGCGGCGAGCCGGTCCGGCGCGGCGCACACGGCGATCCGCACGTCGTCCGGCGCGTGCATGGTGGCGAGCTGGCCGAGCATCGCGCGGACCAGCGCCACGGCCCGCGCCCGGTCACCCTGGACGTGCACCCGCGCGAACCCGGTCAGCGGCAACGCCAGTGGCAGCTCCGGCACCGCCGCGTACGTGCGGATGAACCGCCGCAACGCCAGGGCGGACAACGGCTCCAGCTGCTCGAGCGGTTTCGTGCTGGGCGGCACCAGGGCGGTCGACGGCTCCTGCGTACCCGTGCCCACCCGCACCACCGCGAAGTCCTCGTCGCCGGCCCGCCGCTCCCACAGCCGGGGGCCGGCCGCGACGGCCCACAGCTGCGACGGCTCCGGGTGCAGGAAGGCCGTCGCGGCCCGCTGCCGCTCGATGTCGCGCCGCATCCGGAACCGGTGCTGGGCCAGCCGCCGCAGATAGAGCCGCCGCGCGTGCGCCATCGTCGCCCCGCTCGGCCCGCCGGTGCGCAACACCGCCACCAGCACCAGGGCGAGCACCACGACGCCGAGCACCACGAAGATGACCAGCCGCGCGGTGGGACCCGCCGAGCCGGAGTACATCAGCAGCACCGCGCCCAGGATGACCACCATCGGCAGCATGGTCAGCGTCTGCGTCCACGACCGCTCGGCCGGCGCGGGGATCTCCGGCGGGGCGTCCAGCACCAGCTCGCCCGAGGGCAGCTCCGGTGCCGGCCGCCGGGCCGGTCGCCGCACGGTTTCCATCGCCATGCGTCTCATGGTGGGTCGGCGCGCGCTCCCGGGGCCGCCGCTGGCAGGAAGCGGTCGGGGCGGTGAACCCGGCCGCGAACGGACCTAGCGTCGTCCACATCAGACCTCTGGAAGGGGACACACCGTGGCTGGAGACCAGCTTCACGCAATGTCCGAGACCCTCGACCGCGCCGCTCAGATGGCCGGCACCGTCTCGGACAGCATCGACGGGCACATGGGGACCCTGCGGCCCACCGTCGACAGCATGCGCGGGCAGTGGGAGGGCACCGCGAGGGTCGCGTTCGAGAACGCGCACAAGGCGTGGGAGGAAGGCATTGCCCGGCTCACCGTCGCGATGCGCACGCTCGGCGAGAACACGACGTTCTCGTCGAACACGTACCAGGAGACGGACGCGACCAACAGCGCCCAGCTGAACAAGATCTCGTCCATGGGCATCACCTCCGCCCTGCGCGGCTGAGCAAGGGAGACACCAATGCTGATCAAGGGCAACTTCGGCGCTCTGGACGCGATGGCCCAGCAGGTCAACGCGACGGTCGGCCGCGTGCAGGCCGAGATGGACACGTGGGCGACCCAGGCGGGCGCCACGACGACCGACTGGATGGACGGCGCCGGCGACCAGTTCACCGAGGTGAGCGCTGCGTGGAAGCAGGTCTCGGAGTCGCAGCAGCTGATGCTGCAGGCGATCCAGTCCGG
>NZ_JBFAZH010001343.1:0-1932 GCF_040681735.1 Actinoplanes sp. NPDC051633
TGGAGAAGTCATAGAGGTAGACAAGTTATACCGTAAACAAACGTCTGGTAACTTCGTAAAGGCATATATAGTGCATGAGGCGGCGGTGGCGGAGCGGGCCAAGGCCGCCGAGGGCGGGACGATGCCCGGTGAGGCCGACAGGCCGGAGACCGTGCAGGACCTCAACCCGCAGCCGGACCCACTGCCGGGAACGACTCCGTCTCCCCTCGACAACCAGCAGGACCCGCCCCCGCTGGGCAAGCCGCCGGAGGCGCCGCTCCCCGACGCACCCGACTCGCTCAGCACGCCCTCGCCCGGCGACTCGGCCACCGCTGATCAGAGCTCGGACACCGTTGACGACAACAATGAGCGCCGCGCGGCCGCCGAGCACGAGCCTGATGTCGATCAGAACGCACCGGGCGGGCAGGAGACAGCAGCAGCGCAATCCGAGGATCGGGACGCTCAGCCGCAGGCCACCAGCCCACCCGAATCCGCTCGGGAGCAGGCCGACCAACCTAAGACCAAGGATGTCCCCAGCATTGCGGAAGAAATCGCCTCGTCACCGGTGGACGTCAGAACCAAGCCACACGTCAACTCCGCAGGAGACACGGTCGATCGTAATATCGTCGATGACGCGGACGACCTTCTTCCGCTGGCTGAACATCTCGGCATCGGCGAACTGTCACACGACAAGGATGACTACTATTCAGGACAACTTCCGGACGGTCGATACCGAAAGATCGAATGGAATATGGACGGGCATTTCGAGACCGATGAGGGCCCGCACGTCAAGGTGATGGAGACAGAGGATCCTTGGTCGCCGCCGGCCAAGGGCAACAGATGGAAAGCGAAGGCAATGATTTTTGTGGACGGACACGAAAACTACAAGAAGCAGTGGCACTGATGGACCAACCAGGACCGCACCCCAATTGGGACATCGCCATCAGCCTGCTGGCATCCGTGCTGCCGGGCTCAACGGATTACGCCCCCAACAAGATCACCGGGCACACGAGGGATGACTGGCAGCAGTTCGACGTCGAAGACCGGGACATGGACGAGGTCGAGGACGACCTGCTCGACCGATGCTCCGAGATGACCGGCCCGCTCATCGTCGTTAACGACACGAGCTACGCCTCGTATACCTTCAAGCGCGGCCCGTACTTCGTCGAGGCGAGCAAACTCCGCGAGTTCGCGAAGACCTTCGGTGACCGGGTCGGCTCCTACTTCATGGACGGACACGTGATCATCGTTTCCCCGGTCACCGGGATCGTGGTCATGGTCATGGACGACGGACTGATCGCCACGGTGCGAGGCCGGCCGGCGTTGCAGGTTCTCCCCTGATCTTCCCATTTACCAGTTTGGTCAGCATGATGAGTTCCTCAGTCACCACAATGCTCAGTGGATACTTCGCCGCGGAAATGGCCGGAGAACGGCCGATCATGCGCAGCAGCCTGCTCAACGGCGGCCCGGAGGGGGTCGAGAGGCTTCGCGGCGAGTTTCGCGACTTCCTCATCAACCGGCCCATGACCCGAGACGAGTTCTACAAAGCCACCTCCGCCTGGTTCGACAGCGACGAGCAGCTCTACGCCGCGATAGGGGATGCGCACCGGTTCTTCTTCGACGAAGAACCGCCACCCCCCAAGCCCTTCCTTCCGACAACCGGGTGGACCGAACGATGAGTTCCGCATTGACCAGAATGCTCAGCGCATACTTCTCCACGGAGTTGGACGGAGGCCGGCCGGTGTTGCGCAGCGGCCTGATCGACGGCGGACCGGAAGTGGTCGAGAGGCTCCGGGCTGAGTTCCGGGAGTTCCTCACCGACCGGCCCATGACACACGACGAGTTCTACAAGACCACGTCCGCGTGGTTCGACAGCGACGACGAACTAATCCAAATAAACTTACACATGAAGAAATGCTTTGGTTAAAACAAAATATTATCGACTACATGGAA
>NZ_JBFAZH010001344.1:0-1929 GCF_040681735.1 Actinoplanes sp. NPDC051633
CCCGGCGAGCGCGCCCGCCTGCTCGGTCAGCAGGCCCTCCGGCTCGCCCGCGCCGGCCGCCGGGACGAGGCCCTGGCGACGAGCATGCAGGCGACCGAACTGCACCGGCGGCTGGCGGAGGCTTCGCCGGCGGACCACGGGGCGGGCTTCGCGGCCGAGCTGATCAGCCTGTCCCTGCACCAGTCGGCCGTCGGGCGCCGGAACGAGGCGGCGGTCGTCGCGGTGGAGGCCGTCAACGTCCACCGCCATCTGGTGCAGGCAGATCCGGACGCCTTCGGGTCCAACCTCGCCCGGGCGCTGAACAATCTCGGTTCGCTCCTGGTGGAGTCGCGGCGCGGCGCGGAAGCGCTGCCCCACCTCGAGGAGGCGGCCCACCTCAACCGGCGGATCGCGGAAGCCGACCCGGCGACCCCGCCCGCCATGCTCGCGACGTCGTTGAGCAACCTCGCCGGCGCCTTGTCATCGGCCGGGCGGCACGACGAGTCCCTGGCGGCGGTCGAGGAGGCTTCCGGCCTCTACCGGCGCATGGCGGGGGCCGAACCCGATCGGTACCTCCCCGATCTCGCCGCGGTGCTGAACAACCTGGCAATCAGCCTCGCCCAGTCGGGCCGGCACGAGGAAGCGCGGATTGCGGCCGAGGAGGCGATCGCCATCCTCCGCCGGCTGGCCGAGGTCAACCCGGCGGTGCACACCCGCGCGCTGTTCGCCTCGGTGCAGACCATGAGTCTGCGGCTCTCGAGCTTGAAGCGGCATCCGGAAGCGCTGACCGCCGCCGTGGAGGCCGTCCAGATCGCGAGGCGGATGTCCGACGCCGATCCGTTCGCCTCCCGGCCGGATCTCGCCCTGGCCCTGAACAATCTCGCTCCCTGTCTGGCGGCCGTGGGACGGCCGAAGGAGGCGATGAAGGCGGCGCGGGAGGCCGTCGATCTCCACCGCGCGTTGTCGCTGGACGACCCCGCGGCGAATGTGGTGGGCCGGGCGACCGCCCTGTGCACTTTCGCGCAGGTCGCCGTGCGGGTGAGGCGCGATCTGGTCCGTGCCGGGGAGTGTGGCGCCGAGGCGGTTCTGCTCTTGCGGGAACTGGCCGGCGAGTCACCGGATGCCTTCGGCCGGCAGTTGCTGGAGGCGTACCGGGCGCAGGCCGGCGTCTACGCGGCGATGGGCCGGGAGGAGGAGGCCGCCGCCCTCGAGTCACAGATCCGGAGCCTGTCCGGTCCTAGCTGACGAAGACGTCGTAGCGAAAGGCTGGAGACACCATGAAGATCGCCGTACTCGGTGGGACCGGGCGCATCGGATCGCAGGTCGTGAAGATCCTGGGCGCCGCGGGACACGAGGCCGTACCGCACTCGCCGTCGACCGGGCTCGACCTGATCAGCGGTGCCGGGCTGCGCGAGGCGCTGACCGGCACCGACGTCGTCATCAACCTGACGAACTCGCCGACCTTCGACGACGCCTCGATCGACTGGTTCCGGACCACGATGGACAACCTGGTCGCGGCCGCCGCCGGCGCCGGTGTCCGCCACGCGGTCGTGCTCTCGATCGTCGGCGCCGACCTCGTGCCCGAGCTCGACTACTACCGGGCCAAGGTGCTGCAGGAGGACATCCTCAAGGCCGGCCCGGTGCCGTACTCGGTCGTCCGGGTCACGCAGTTCTTCGAGTTCATCGACGCGGTGCTGTCCTGGACCTCCGACGAGCACACCGTGCGGCTGCCGGCCACCGAAGTGCAGCCGATGTCCGCGGCCGACGTCGCCCAGGCGGTGGCCGAGGTCAGCATGGGCGCGCCGCTGCAGGGCACCCGCAACTACGCCGGCCCCGAGGTCTTCACCCTCGACGAGCTGGGCCGGCTGACGCTCGAGGCCCGCGGCGACCACCGCGAGGTGGTCGTCGACGACACCGCCGGCATGTTCGCGGCGGTGCAGGGCGACGCGC
>NZ_JBFAZH010001345.1:0-1926 GCF_040681735.1 Actinoplanes sp. NPDC051633
GGCCGACGCGACCAGCTTCGGCCGGCAGGTCGATCAGCTTCGTGACGCCGCCCGCCGTCTGCTGCAGCTGCAGCCCGGTGATCGGCCCGTCCGTGACCGCGGGCACGGTGAAGGTCGCCGTCGCCTCGCCGTCGCCGGCGAACGCGCTCACCCCGAAGAACGCCTCGAAGGTCACCGCGTCCACCGTCTGGTCGGCGAAGCGCAGCTTCTCGACGTTGCGCACGGTGTCGATGCCGTCCGGACCCTGCACGGTGAGGGCGTCGCCGTCGGCCGTGATCAGGTACTGGGCGCGGTCGCCGGAGAACACCGCCGTGTCGGTGCCGGCCGCCGGGGACGTCGCGATCTCGCGTACGCCGAAGATCTGTCCGGGGTTGATCCGGCCCGCGAAGACGTCGGCCTGCAGCTGGCTCATCGACGCGGCGGACCGGATCTCGGCGCCGGACGCGTCCCGGACGCTGAGCCGGACCCGCAGGTAGCGGTCGCCGTCCAGGATGTCGTCGCCGCCGCGACCCTCGATCGTGTCGTCGCCGGCGCCGCCGAGCAGGATGTTGCCCGCACCCCACACGTTGCCGTGCAGGTCGCAGGCGCGGCCGGTGGCGTTGGCCACGGCCGAGGCCGCCGTCGGCAGCGCGGTGACCACCTGGTCGAGGCCGTGGATCCGGGCGAGGCCGGCGGCGTCCAGCGCGTCGCAGCCGAGGAAGCCACCGCCGCCGACCTGCACCGGCACCAGGTCGTCGCCGCGCAGGACGTCGTCACCCGAGGAGCCGGAGAGGGCTTCGACCTCGTTGAAGCGGTCGCGGACACCGATCGTCAGCGTGCCCAGCGGCGCCAGCGGCAGCGCCAGGTCGGAGTCGGACGCGTTGATCGACCAGTCGTATCCGGAGCCGCCGGCGTTCTTCTCGATGCCGGGGCCCTGGACGCCGATGTCGTCGCCGCCCTCCATGTCGTAGTCGTCGTCGCCGCCGTCGCCGATCAGCACGTCGCTGCCCGGCTTGTTGGAGTCGTCGAGGAAGAACAGGTTGCCGCTGTCGCCCTGGAGCAGGTCCGGGCCGTTGCCGCCTTCCGCCCAGTCGTCGCCGGAGTCGCCGAACACCACGTCCTCGCCGTCGCCGGCGTTGACCACGTCGTCGCCCTCCCCCGCGAACGTCTCGTTGATGTTGGCGCCGCCGGTGGTGAAGTCGTTGCCGGTGCCGGCCATGACGATGTCAGCGCCGACGCCGCCGTCGATGGCGTCGTTGCCCGGCCCGCCCTTGGGGATGTCGTCGCCGGCCAGATCGGTGAGGATGTCGTCGCCCTCGCCGCCGATCGCGACGTCGTTGCCGGCGCCTCCCTCGACGCGGTCGTCGCCCTCGGCGCCCCAGATCGTGTCGTTGTCGTTGCCGGCCTTCACCCGGTCGTTGTTCTCGGTGCCGTTGAAGACCGACTGCCCGTTGATGCCGGGCCGGTCGACGCTGTTGCGGGCGCGGTAGGCGATGGTGCCGTCCGCCATGCGGATCAGCAGGGCCTGCTCGTCGCAGGAGGTGGCCGGGTCGTCGGCGACCGAGTTGCCGGTGCCGCCCAGGTGGGCCAGCTCGAACTTGCAGTCCGCGGTCGCGAACGAGTCGGCCTTCAGGGTGTGGGCGGACGTGTTGCGCATGATCAGCTCGGCGAAGGAGTTGCCCTCCAGCTGGGTGCGGAGGTTCATTCCGGGGGTACGCGCCAGGTAGTACAGCCGGTCGCCGTTCTGCAGGTTGGTCAGCTGGTTCTCGAAGACGTAGTTGAACGTGTCGCCGAGCAGGCCGCCGAACGGGCTGGTCACCTCGGCCAGGCCGCCGATCCACAGGTCCACGGCGTCGAGTCCGGTGGTCGCGGTGGTCCACGGCCCGGTGGCGTTCATGAAGGCGGCGGCGTCCGCCGGAATCCCGTCGACCAGGGCCTGGGCCGCGG
>NZ_JBFAZH010001346.1:0-1925 GCF_040681735.1 Actinoplanes sp. NPDC051633
GAACGATGCTGGCGGTGCCGGTGGGGTCTGCGGTGCCGGTGGGGCCTGCGGCGCCCGCGGCGGCGGCAGCCGCCGAGCAGGCCGTTCAGGTGCTCGACGACACCCGCGAGCTGTCCCGCCGGGTTTACGCGACCCCGGCCCTGGGCCGGTCGCGGATCCGGGAGGCGGCGCCGCGCGAGACACCGGTGGTCGGGACGAGCCGCGAGTGGCTCGCGCTCAACGACGTCGAGGGCCGGTTCTACCGGAAGACCTTCACCCTGCGGGCCGTCGGCGAGCACATCGAGGTGTGGGTCGCCCACGACCTGGCGTTCCCGGCCGGCGACTGCCGCACGGACCCAGTCGTCGTCACGGACGCCCAGGTGGCGGGTCTGGTCACCGAGTTCGACACCAAGATCTACCCGCGCGAGACGGCCGTCTTCAGCACGCCGCGAGAGCGGGACGGGTCCGACCCGCTGCTCGACGGGGACTTCGCCGGGGACGGCGGGCGCACGGTCACCCTGGTGGACAACGTCCGCGACGACAACTTCGTGGACTTCCCCAAGGCGTCCACCTACATCGCCGGATTCTTCTCCGCGCAGCTCAACGACCTGGTCGACCGCAACGTGATGACGATCGACGCGTACGACTGGAAGCACCGCACCGGGGCCGCGCCGCCGGACGACGCCACCGACGAGCTGTGCACCAGCCGGCCCGCGAAGCCCCGGATGTACGAGGCGACCTTCGCGCACGAGTGGCAGCACCTGCTGCAGTCGTACACCGACCCGTACGAGAAGGCCTGGATCAACGAGGGGCTGTCGGACTACGCGCAGAGCCTGGTCGGCTATGTCGACGCGCGGAGGTCGATCTACCGCCGCGGCGCCGACGGGCACCTCACCTGCTTCCAGGGCTTCGCGGTGGTGCGCACCGCCGTCAACACCACGCCGCGCGAGTGCGGCGGCCCGCAGAACTCGCTGAACCTCTGGGACGAGGGCGAGCCGGCCGAGGTGCTCGCCGACTACGGCAACGCGTACCAGTTCATGCTCTACCTGCGCGACCGGTTCGGCGAGGCCGTCCTCTCGCGGATCCACCGGGACGGCGATCGTCAGGGTATGGCCGGCGTGAGCGCCGCTCTGCCGGTGAACCTCACGGACGTGCTGCACGACTACCAGACGATGACGCTGGTCGACAAGCACACCACGTCGCGGGACCCGCGCTTCACCGCCCGCTCGCTGCGGTCGACCGTCAACCTCGACAACCCCGCGACCTACGCCCGGCCGGGCGCGGCTCCGAACGGGGCCGACTACATCCGCCTGCCGGTGCGCGGGCGCGACCTGCGGTCGGTGCGGTTCGAGGGTGCGGCGACGCTGCCGCCGCTGCCGATGGCCTGGACCGAGAAGGACGGCGCGCTGTTCTCGGGCAACGCCGGCAACAGCGACGCCTCCGCGGTGGTCGAGGTGACCGTCCCGAAGGCCGACCCGCGCCTGCGGATCAGCGCGAAGTACGGCGCCGAGGCCGATTACGACTACGGGTACGTGACGGTGTCGACGGACGGCGGGCGCACCCATCGGGCCGTCCAGGGCGACAAGACGGTCGCCGGTCCGCTCGGGCCGGGCGTCAACGGGGACACCGGCGGCGAGTTCGTGCCGCACGTCTACGACCTGTCCGCGTACGCCGGGCAGAAGGTGCTACTCGGTTTCCGCTACGTCAGCGACGGGGCGGTGAACGAGGGCGGCTGGTACGTCACGGGCATCGACGTCGGCGGCGTGCGGGTGGGCTCGAAGCCGGCGCTCTTCCGCTCCTACACACAGATCCGGGCCACGCCGGTGCACCACTGGGAGGTCAAGCTGGTCGGGCTCTCGGGCACGTCCTTCCGCCAGGTGCCGGTGCGCGTCTTCGCCTAGCTGCTCTGTTTCCTTAGGATTGTGGAGTTGTTGTATCTTGTCTAC
>NZ_JBFAZH010001347.1:0-1924 GCF_040681735.1 Actinoplanes sp. NPDC051633
TGCGCATCGTGGTGGACTTTCCGGCGCCGTTGGGGCCCAGGAACCCGGTGACGATGCCGGGGCGGACGGTGAACGTGAGACCGTCGACGGCCGTCTTGTCCCCGTAGCGCTTGGTGAGCTCGCGTACCTCGATCATGCCGTCAACGATGGTCGCCGCGGGCCTGATCCGCGTCGTGCCGGTGTGGGCTCTCGGCATACCGCGGTTGAAGTAGGACGTCCGGCCGGCTACAGCCGCGGGACGACGCGGCCGGCCACGCGGTTCCCGTACCGTCGGGGTCATGGTCCTCGCGCGCGCTCGCACCGCCCTTGCCGCGCATCCGCTGGCCGCGGATGCCGTGCTGGGTCTTGTGGTGGGCGCGCTGTCGATCCTGATGGTGCTGGTGGGGCCGGGGCCGCACAAGGAGCCGCGACCGCCGCGGGTCAGCGACTTCGTGGTGGCGCTGGTCGCCTTCGGGCTGATCACGCTGCGCCGGCGCTGGCCGGGGCCGGTGCTGCTGGCGGCCACCCTGATCGCCGTCGGGCTGATCATCGCGGACGTGCCGCGTGCCCCTCTGCTGATTGCGGCGTATGTCGCTGCCTGCACCCTTGCCTTCGCGAGCAACCGCCGTTCCGCCCTGCTGACCGGCGCGGTGGTGGGCGCCATCCTTTACCTGGCCTCGGCGATCTTCACCGACGAGGGCTGGGCCGACCCCGAGACGATCGGCGTGGTGGCGTGGGTCGGGATGGCGATCGCGATCGGCGACGGCCTGCGCACGCGGCGGGCCTACATCGCCGCGATCGAGGAACGCGCGCGGCGGGCCGAGCAGAGCCGTGACGAGGAGGCACGACGCCGGGTCGCCGAGGAACGGCTGCGCATCGCCCGGGAGCTGCACGACGTCGTGGCGCACAACATCGCGATGATCAACGTGCAGGCGGGCGTGGCGGCGCATGTGCTGCGTACGCAGCCGGACGCCGCGGACACCGCGCTGGCCCATGTTCGCCAGGCGGCCCGGACCGTGCTCGACGAGATCTCCACCCTGCTCGGCGTGCTGCGCAGCCCCGACGACGCGGAGGATTCCGAGCCGACCCGAGGCCTGGCCAAGCTCGGCGGGCTGCTCGACTCGATGGCCGCCGCCGGGCTGACCGTGGAGCACGAGCAGCAGGGCGAGGCCCGCGAGCTGCCCGCGGCCGTGGACCTGGCGGCGTATCGGATCGTGCAGGAGTCACTGACGAACGCGCAGAAGCACGGGGCCGGCCGCGCCGCACATCTCAGCGTGACGTTCACGCCGGCCGGGGTGAGGATCGCCGTCACGAATGACGCCAACGGCGGGGTGGAGAGCAACGGACACGGGCTCGTCGGCATGCGGGAACGCGCCACGGCGGTGGGTGGCACGCTGCGCGCGAACCGCGACGGTGGCCGGTTCGTGGTCGAGGCCGATCTGCCCGCGGGGGTGCGCGCGTGACGATCCGAGTGCTGCTGGCCGACGATCAGGCGCTCATCCGGGCCGGGTTCAGGGTGCTGTTGGACAGCGCCGACGATCTGCAGGTGGTCGGCGAGGCCGCCACCGGCCGGGAGGCGGTCGACCTGGCCCGGCGGCATCGCGCTGACGTCGTGCTCATGGACATCCGCATGCCGGAGCTGGACGGCATCGAGGCGACCCGGCTGATCACCGCCGACGAGGACATGGCCGGGGTCCGGGTGCTGATCCTGACGACCTTCGAGATCGACGAGAACGTGTTGCGGGCGTTGCGGGCCGGCGCGAGCGGCTTCCTCAACAAGGGCGTCGAGCCGTCCGACCTGCTGGACGCGATCCGGCTGGTGGCCTCGGGTGAGGCGTTGCTGTCGCCGGGTGCCACGCGCAGCCTGATCGCCCGGTTCCTCACGCAGCCGGAGCCGTCCGGGGCGGCGACGGACCCCGCCGCGCTGAAGGGCTTGACCGACCGC
>NZ_JBFAZH010001348.1:0-1924 GCF_040681735.1 Actinoplanes sp. NPDC051633
CCAGGACACTGAGAACGCAGAGCCATCGGGAAGGACCAGCCCGTAGCCCACGACCTCCCGCTCCCTGGTCAGCGCGAAAACGCGCACCTCTTGCTCCGGCTGCGTCATCGCCTTGCCCCCTCTCGCCAGCCCAGGAATCGGTCGTACAAGTTGTCGAGCTTCGCCCAGTCGTGGCTCTTCGCGGCGTTGCCGACCGCCTCCCTGAAATGCATGTGCAGGTAGGTCACCAGCGCCGTCGGCCTGCCCCAGTACTCCTCAGCGAGCTGCACCTTGGCCGGCGCGCACGGCCACGGCTCACCACATGCGGCGCAGTCGTGGTCCGGCTTCGGGGTGTGCGCGGTCATGCCGCGTGCCGCCCCCGGTGCTGGACGGGGTGCGCGGCGGTCGGCCCATTCCACTGCGAGAGGTCGCCGAACCGCTCCGGGTACTGCCTGCGCACCTTCTCGAGCGCGAGGTCGACGCACGGCCAGGTCAGCCCGCACGTGCAGCGCCCGAGCCTGAAGATCCACCATCGCCGACGCTTGTGCATTGCACCCTCCGAATCGGACGACCGGTCCGCTCGCACGCTTCAAGATCGCAATCGTGCAAACCCTTCGTGAGCTAGCATGCACGGACTAACCGGGACTTGCAAGATTGCACGGACATCTATGCACGAGCGAACCCTTGTGCATGCATCAGGGCGTGCATGTAGCACACTGAGGAGAACGGAGCGAGGGGATGCCGGACATGCCTGCACGCAAGCCGCCCACCGTGCGGTTGCGTCGCCTCGGGCAGGAGATGCAACGCCTGCGCGAGGAGGCCGGACTCAGCCGCGACCAGGCGGCCGAGCGCACCCGCATGGATCCGTCGTCCTTGTGGCGGCTGGAGACGGCGAAGAACCGTCCGCAGCGACGGACCGTTCTCACCCTTCTCGACTTGTACGGCGTCACCAAGCGCGAAGATCAGGCCAGGTACGTCGATCTGCTGACCAAGTCCAGCGAGCTGGGCTGGCTGACGGACTTCGAGGAAGCGCTGCCCGAGGACTACCAGACCTACATCAGCTTCGAGTCCGGGGCCAACCGCCTGATCTGCTTCGAGCCTTCTTTCGTGCACGGCCTCTTGCAGACGCCGGAGTATGCACGTGCACTGATTCGGGGTCTTGATCCGACCCTGGACGAGGAGGACGTTGCGCGCCGTGCCGAGGTCCGTGCACGCCGGCAGGCGGCGCTTGAAGGCAAGGCGAACGTCGCCCTGTGGATGGTTCTCGACGAGGCAGTCCTACATCGCAAGGTCGGCGGCGACACCGTGATGCAAGCACAGCTGGAACACCTCGCCACCATGGCCAGACGCAAGGACACCGTGCTGCAGATCGTGCCGTTCGATGCCGGCGCACACCCTGGATCACGTGGCGCGTTCACCCTGATGGAGTTCCCGGATCCCGACCCGGCGCTGGTCTATATCGAAACCTTGACCGGCAACCTGTTCCTGGAAAAGCCCGCCGAGGTCAGCCAGTACCGCGCCAACTTCGAGCAGCTCATCGCACAGGCACTCAGCCCACAAGCCTCGCTCAGAATGATCACCGCGATAGGAGCACCATGAATCTCGATCACCTGCCATGGAAGACCAGCACCCGATCCGGCAGCAACGGAAGCTGCGTCGAGGTGGCGATCACCGATGACGCCATCTACGTTCGCGACACCAAGGACCGCAGCCTCGCCCCGCACCGGTACACCAAGGCCGAGTGGGCGGCATTCGTCGGCGGCGTCAAGGACGGCGAGTTCGACCTGTAACCGGACACGAGAAAGCCCCGTCCCAACGCGATGTCGGGACGGGGCTCTTTCGGTTCGGGCTCCCGAACGTTGCCTCTGCTAGCGGTCGACGGTGGAGCAGGCGAGCGTTCGTTCTGTTGGCGTGCCGGGGGCTGGCTTGAGCTGTCAGTCAGTAG
>NZ_JBFAZH010001349.1:0-1922 GCF_040681735.1 Actinoplanes sp. NPDC051633
CGCGAGGTGCAGTCCAGCCGGGCGCGATTGGTCCAGGCCGGCTACGAGGAACGCAAGAGGCTCGAACGCGACCTCCACGACGGCGCTCAGCAGCGGCTCGTCTCACTCGGCATGGCGTTCCGGCTCGCACAGCGGCACCTCGACGGCGAGTCGGTCGACGTCAACGGGCTGCTCGACCAGGGCGTCGCCGAGCTCGGCACCGCTCTCGTCGAGCTTCGCAAGATCGCCTACGGGCTACGCCCCGGCCGCCTCGACGACGGGCTCGGCGCCGCGCTGACCGAACTCGTCCGCACCGTCCCGATCGCCGTCGACCTGGACGTCTGCACCGACCGGCTGCCGGACGACGTCGCCACCACCGCGTACTACGTGGTCAGCGAGGCGATCACGAACGCGGTCAAGCACGCGACCGCCGACCGGATCGGACTGCGGGTTACCCGGTCCAACGGCACTCTCCTGGTCAGTGTCACCGACGACGGCCGGGGCGGCGCGGCGCTGTCCACCCGGTCGAGCATCGCCGACCGGGTGGCCGCACTCGGCGGCACGATGCGGGTCCACAGCCCGGTCGGCAGCGGCACGATGGTCGAAGCGGTGCTGCCGTGCGGATCGTGATCGGTGAGGACTCGGTCCTGTTCCGGGAGGGCCTCGCCCACCTGCTCACCGATGCCGGCCATGCGATCGTCGGCAAGGCGGACGACGCGCCGACGCTGATCTCCAAGGTCCTCGAGGAGAAGCCCGACCTCGCGATCATCGACATCCGCATGCCGCCCGACCGCACGGACGACGGCGCTCGCGCCGCTCGCACCCTGCGCGAGGCCGATCCCCGGCTCGGCATCGTGCTGCTGTCCCAGCACCTGGAGACCCGGCACTCGGTCGAGTTGGTGACCCACGGCTACTTCGGCTACCTGCTCAAGGACCGAGTCTTCGACGTCGAAGACTTCCTCGACGCGCTGCGCCGCGTCGCCGCCGGCGGCTCGGCACTCGACCCCGAGGTGGTCGCGGGGCTGATCATCCCGCGCCGCAACGATCCGCTCTCCGCCTTGACTCCCCGCGAGCGCGAGGTGCTCGCGCTCATGGCCGAAGGCCGCACCAACTTCGGCATCGCCCGCCGGCTGTGGCTCACCGATCGCACCGTCGAGACCCACGTCAGCAGCATCATGGCGAAGCTCGGCCTCGTGGACAGCAACGAAGACCACCGCCGCGTACTGGCCGTCCTGGCGTGGCTCGGTCAGCATTCGCCCGGGTAGAGGCCGCTTCCGGCGTTGGCGCGGCCGGCGCTGGCGCCGAGGATGGACGGCACGCGCCTTTCTAAGGATTTCGTCGATGGCAGCGAACAGCTCGGTCTGGGTTCGGGCATAGACGATCTCGCCTGACTCGATCATGGCGAGCAGTGTGTCGAGCATGCCGTTCTTGGTGGCGATCCAGTCGCTGAGCCGCGCGACTTGGTCGCGGTAGACCGCGTCGACCAGTTGCCTCGCGGTGGGAAGTGCCGGTAGAGCGTGGCGATGCCGACCCCGGCCTCCTGTGCGATCGCGCGCATAGACGGCTCGGTGCCGGCCGAAGCGAAGAAGCGGGTCAGCCTGTCAGTGCATAGCGTCGTATGTGCTCCAGCAGCGCGGCGACAGTGAGGTCGCGCGGCCGCAGCCTGTTGGATACGTCAACTCAGGCACGTGTGTGCGAACGGGTGCCTGTCGGGTCTCCCCCCATGACAGGTACCCCCCTGAGGGGTGTCGGGCTGCGGCTGGCGTGGGCAGGATGGGCTCCTAGCTGGACTGTTGGGCAATGCGAGGCAGCCTCGGGACAGGCTTGGCGGGGCCGGGGGTAGGTCCGAGGGTAAGTCCGAGGCCACGGCTATCCCTAGGGCCGGGCCTGGACCCGGCGATCCGACGGCCAAGCCGTCGTCCAAGCCGAACCGTCACTCGGGC
>NZ_JBFAZH010001350.1:0-1922 GCF_040681735.1 Actinoplanes sp. NPDC051633
GTCGCCGGAACCGTCTGTGGCACATAGCCGTCCCGGAGGAACTCCGGCAGCGCCGCGGCGGCCCTGGCGCGCAGCGACCGCTGCTGCTGCTTGATCTTGTTGACGTCGCGGGCCGGCTTGCGCGGCGTGCCGTCGAGGATCGGGTCGGAGGTGCGGTCCGGCGCGACGGAAACGTTCGGCGACCGGTCCGGCCCGGCCGGCTGAGCCGGTGCTGCCTGCGCGGCCGGCGCCGGCAGGGCGATGAGCAGCAACAGACCGGCGACCAGGCCGGCGACTGTTCGGCGAGTTCGTGTCATCTGATGTGACCTCCCTCGTGCTGTGCCCTTCCACGGGGTACCACCGTCCAGCAAACGCCTGACGCCGGGCGACGGCCAGGGACCAAAGAGCCAAATCTGCGGGTCTGACCGGGACTCGGTCGCCGGCGGGCTCGAACGGCCCTTACCTACGGGACGTGAGAGCGGTCGCGAGAGACGAGGGGCGGCCGGATGGATCGTGAGGGCGGCGGGGCGGAGCGGTGATGCTCAGGCGGAACGTCGTCGTGCAGTGGTGTCCGTCGTTGTCGACCATGATCTGGTAGGACGGCTCGCGCACCTGGAAGCGCGGGAAATGCCAGCCGTAGGGGCCCTCCGCCGCGCCGCGGACCACCCTCGCCACCCGGCCGGTCGTCGTGATCGTCAGGGTCCGGCCGGCCGGGTGGCGGAAGGTCAAAGTCGCACCGGGTACGCGTACCCAGCGCGGGTCGAGATGCCAATGCTGGCGCCAGGAGCCGGTGTCCTCGAACGAGTCCGACACCACCAGGCGTGGCGTCACCGGGTCGACCGTGACGCCGCGGACGTGCGCCGGGCCGTACACGGTGTCGCGCACCTCGACGGAGTGCCGGGCGGGCCCGAACGTGCTGGTCACGACCGACGTGCCGCCCTGCACGACGCCGCCGGCCGGGACCGCCACGTTCTGCCCGTCGGGCCGGGTCTGGTATCGGTTGTACGGGTCGGCCTTGTCGTAGCTGTAGCGTCCCGGCCCGACCAGCACCCGCACGCCCATCGCCGACCAGGTCACGCCGCCGGCCCGGTCCTCATGCCCGTGCGCGCGCCGCTCTGGTCCATATCGGACCGTGTAGTGCGTCGCCCGGCGGCCGGGCCAGCGCCCGATGACCCAGCCCGATTCGTCGTCGCGGACCGCTTGGACGCCCAGGAAATCGCGCGGCCGCCCGGCCAGCTCCTCGGCGTCGCCGATCTGGGTGATCCGGCCGTCCGGCTCGGTCATCAGGCTGAACATCCGGTCAGCGTTGTCGGCGTCCGCCCGGATGGCGGCGGCCGCGGGCGCGTACTCCGGGAAGGCCGACAGCGCGACCGCGGCCTGCCGCCACAGCCCGGCGTTGGCGCGCTGGTACATCGAGGACTGTTCGAGCGAGATGCCCTGCCGTGAGAAGGCCTGCGGCGCCTCGGCGACGATCCGGCCGATGGCCAGCCGCTTCCATCGTGGACGGCGGAGCAGGTCGCCGGCCCGGAGAAGTTGCAGGTTGGCCATCAGGCCGTGGTTGTGCACCGCGCGGTGCGGCGGCCCGTAGTAGCGCTTGCCGGCCAGCACGCGCACGTCGGCGACCATGCCCGGGATCAGCGCCACCGACCGGGTGAGCGCGAAGAGGCAGTTCTCGGTCTCCAGCCGGCGCAGGGCGGTGCCCTCGTCCCATCCGTACCCACTGCTTCCGGGGTCGGGGTTGAGCCGGTGGAACAGCGACGTCTGGCGGACCAGCGCGTCGAGCGAACGCCGCTGCCCGTCGGCGGCGGCGCGGCGGGCGAGCGGCTTGACCCAGGTCAGGCCGCGGAAGGCGAGCTGCCAGGTCGGGTCGGCGACGGGCGGCCGGCGCCAGGTGCCGGCCGGGATGGCGCCCACGGTGAACGCCGCGGCCGGCGGCAGGGTGA
>NZ_JBFAZH010001351.1:0-1921 GCF_040681735.1 Actinoplanes sp. NPDC051633
GGCGCCGACGCCCCGGCCCGGGATGAGCGCGGTGGTGCGGCTGCGCGTCCGTGAGGCCGACGATGCGGTGACCGTGCCGGCCTCCGCGGTCGTCGACTCCGGCGGGCAGGACGCGGTCTGGGCGGTCCGCGGCGGCAAGGCCGAGCGCGTGCCGGTCACGCTGGGCGTGCAGGGGGAGGACGTCGTCCAGGTCACCGCCGGCCTGCAGGACGGGCAGCGGATCGTCGTGTCCGGCGCCGACCGGGTCACGCCCGGCCAGGAGCTGCCGTGACCGCTGCCGCGGGCTCCCCGGCGATCGTGGCCACCGGCGTCGCCCGCACCTACGAGCTGGACGGTGTCTCGGTGCCCGCGCTGCGCGGCGTCTCGATCACCGTGGACGACGGCGACTACGTGGCGATCGTCGGGGCCTCCGGCTCCGGCAAGTCGACCCTGATGCATCTGCTCGGCGCGCTGGACCGGCCGACCGCGGGCACGCTGCTGATCGGCGGGCGCGACGTCAGCGAGCTCTCGCCGGCCGAGATGGCCCGTCTGCGCAACGAGACCATCGGCTTCGTCTTCCAGTCGTTCCACCTGCTGACCCGCACCACCGCGCAGGACAACGTCGCCCTCCCGCTCGTCTACCGCGGGGTCGGCCGCCGCGAGCGGCGCGAGCGCGCCGCCGCGATGCTCGAGCGGGTCGGCCTGGCGCACCGCATCGGCCACCGGCCCAACCAAATGTCCGGCGGCGAGCAGCAGCGCGTGGCGATCGCCCGCGCCCTGGTCACCGGCCCTTCCGTGCTCCTCGCCGACGAGCCCACCGGCAACCTCGACACGACCACCGGCGGCGCGGTGCTGGAGCTGCTCGAGTCCCTCAACGCCGAGGGTGTCGCGGTCGTGCTGGTCACCCACGACCGCGAGGTCGCCGCTCGGGCCCGCCGCCAGATCCTGATGCGAGACGGCGTGATCGTCGAATGAGGGTCATGGAGGCGTGGCGGGTCGCGATCGACGCGCTCCGCGCGAACCGGCTGCGCAGCATCCTGACCATGCTCGGCGTGGTGATCGGCGTCGCCGCGGTGGTCGCGCTGGTCGGCATCGGCACCGGCACCAAGCAGCAGATCGAGCAGCAGGTCGAGGGCCTCGGCTCCAACCTGCTCCTGGTGGTGCCCGGCCGGCTCGAGGCGAACGCCGCGCCGACCGCCTCCACGCTGACGCTGGACGACGTCGACAACGTGGTGCGGGTGGTCGGCGACCGGTCCCGGGTGGCGGTCACGGTCAGCTCCGGCGAGACCATCCGGGCCGGCAGCCGCAGCAGCTTCGCCAGCATGCAGGGCGTCCTGGAGACGACGCCGGACGTCTTCGTCCGCAAGCTCGACCGTGGCCGCTACTTCACCCGGTCCGACGTCAGCACCGGCCGGCGGGTCGCCGTGCTCGGCGCCGGCGTGGCCCGTCAGCTGTTCGGCGATCGCGACCCGATCGGGCGGCAGGTCACCATCGGTGGCGTCCGGTTCCGGGTCACCGGCACGTTCGAGCAGCTCGGGCAGAGTCTCGGCGTCGACCGGGACAGCGAGGTGCACGTACCGATCACCGCCGCGCAGCGGCTCCTCGGCACCGACCGCGTCGACGGCCTGGCGATCCGGGCGCCCGATCGCGAGCGCATCGGCGCGCTCGGCGACGCCGTGGTCGCCGCCCTGGTCAAGCAGCATCCGGACACCGACTTCAGCGCGGTCACGCAGGAACAGATCCTCGGCGTGCTGGGCGACATCCTCGGGGTGCTCACCGGCGTGCTGGCCGCCATCGCCGGGATCAGCCTGCTCGTCGGCGGCGTCGGCGTCTCCAACATCATGCTGGTCTCGGTGCGCGAACGCACCAAGGAGATCGGTCTGCGCAAGGCGGTCGGCGCCCGGCCCCGCGACATCGGCGTGCAGTTCCTGCTCGAGGCGGT
>NZ_JBFAZH010001352.1:0-1914 GCF_040681735.1 Actinoplanes sp. NPDC051633
CAATTACGGCCATTTGGAATTTTGAAAAACAAAATTATTTCTTAAAAAATTTGTAACGCTAGCTTTGATAAGCTAACGTTACAAATTTTTGGGTGGCACCGCCGGGGCACGTCGGCCTGTCCAGCTTGGACCGCGATCCCGCATTGCTAGATGCGTTTAGCAGTGACCTAACTCTCAAAATAAATGTCGGTCAAGAGGGTCGGATTCGCGAAAGGTGCGCCAGGCGCGCGGAGTTCTTGTGCCGGCGTGGAAAACTCTGCTCTATGCCGCCGCAACGGGCGACCCTGTTACAGGTCGCACAGCGGGCCGGCGTGTCCCGCAGCACGGCCTCGTTCGTCCTGGCCGGTCGGCACGTGGACATGCGTATCTCGGAGGACGCCCGGCAACGGGTCCTCCGGGCGGCCCAGGAACTGGACTACCGGCCCAACCTCATGGCCCGGAGCCTGCGTACCAAGGTGACCAAGACGATCGCTCTGGTCTCCGACACGATCGCGTCCGACCCGTACGCCGGACGCGCGATCCAGGGCGCCCTCGCCGCCGCCGTCGCCCACGGGCATCTGCTCTTCATCGGCGAGACCGAGGGCGATCCGGTGATCGAGGAGAAGCTGATCTCCGACTTCCTCGACCGGCAGGTCGACGCGTTCGTGTACGCCAGCATGTTCACCCGGTACGTCCGCGTGCCCAAGGCGTTGCGGGGTCGCAAGGTGGCGCTGCTCAACTGCGTCACCAGGGCGGTCAAGCCGGTCCACCACGCGGTGATCCCCGACGAGGTGACCGCCGGGTGGAGCGCCGCGAAGGTGGTCATCGACGCCGGGCATCGCGAGGGGATCCATGTGGTCGGCACGCCGGCCGAGTCGGTCTTCGCCGGAAAGGAGCGGGCGGCCGGCCTGCGGGAAGGGCTGGCCGGCGCCGGGCTGAAACTCGAGAGCGGCATCGAATGCGAGTGGTGGCCGGATTCCGCGTACGACGCGGTGCTGGCCGCGCTCGAGTCGGGACTGCGGCCGCGGGTGCTGATCTGCCTCAACGACCGGATCGCGCTGGGGGCGTACCAAGCCTTGCGCGAAGCCGGCCGCACCATCCCGGGCGACGTGTCGGTGGTGTCGTTCGACGACTCCGAGCTGGCCGCGTGGCTGCGACCCCAGCTGACCAGCATCGCGCTGCCGCACTACCAGCTCGGCTGGCAGGCGGTGGAGCTGCTGCTGACCCCCGACGCGGAGCCGGCCGTCGTGCGGGTGCCGATGCCGGTGCGCAACCGCGCCTCCGTCGGAAAACCGGCCGGCTCGGCCTAATGGGGGAAAGACACCCCTGACCCGGATCGATACGGTCCACTGTCGTGGCACATCGCAGGGTGCTCCTGGTCGGCGCCGTACTGGTCGCCGCGGCCATCGGTGCGCCGATGGCCAGGACCGTGATGGCGCCGGGCCAGGTGCCCGCGGTGGTGCCGGAAGTGGCGCCGCCGGTGGTGGTCGCACCCGCTTCGCCGCCCGAGAACGTGGAGGGCGGGCCGCCGCCGTTCGTTGGTGTGGAGCCGCCCGAGCCGACCGTCACGTCGAAACCTCGGTCGCGCATCCCCAAGAAAGATCCACCGCCGCGTACGCGGGACACGTCCGGCCCCGGCGGCGTCGTCGCACCGACCACGGTGCCGCCCGAGCGCGACGCCCCCGCCCCCTCGCCCCCGGCGGCTCCGGAGCTGGCGCCCACCAGGCTGCCCGACCACGAAGATCGCCCGGCGCCGCCGATGCCCGACGACAAGATGGAGTCGCCGGAGCCCTCGGACTAGATCGTCATACCCCCGTGGTCTCATTGACGCCGTGAGCACTCAGGCGACCTCCCCGGCGGCCCGCCGCCCGGCGTTTCGTCTGGTGCGCCGGCCGCTCCCGGGCGTGCCCGCGCTGCGCGACGATCCCCTGCAGC
>NZ_JBFAZH010001353.1:0-1913 GCF_040681735.1 Actinoplanes sp. NPDC051633
ATTATCTTGATTTTCGTCTATATATTTTGTAGTATTATATTGCATATAAAAAGACCTCCAGTTTTGATCTTTATTGACGTTGAGCCTCGCGCAGGCCGCCGACGGCACCCGGCAGAGCGTCGTGTTCGCGAACACGGAGGCGATCCCCGAAGCCGCCTACCAATGGTTCCAGAGGGCAGCGCAGCTCACCTTCTGCATCAACCCTCGTTGAACATGTCGTCCAGGTCGGTGCTGGGCTTCGGGTGGTCGTGACTGTCGGCGTACCACCCGAACCGATCTGGTGGGTAGTCGGCGAGCAGCCGGTGGACGAGCTCCAGGTCGAGCCGGTCTCCCGGTTGCCGCTGATGCAGCGGTGGCGGATAGAAGCAGTCACCCAGCAGCAGCACCCCCGAGTCCGGCACCGCCACCACCGTGGAATCCTCGGCGTGACCGCCGCCGACGTGCCGGACCTCGACGCCGCCGGGCAGCGTGAGCGTGTCGTCGAACTCGGTGTGCGGCGCGCGGACGGCGAAGTCGTCCCACTGCCCGGCCATCGCCGACAGGCGTGCGGCACAGCTCGCCGCCAGTCGTGGGTTGGCGGCGGCCATCTCCCGCACGTACGCCTCGCTCCACGGTTTGCGGGCCTCGGCCCGCAGGATGGCCGCGCCGGCGCGATGGCCGACGATCTCCAGACCGGGCCAGGCGCAGGCGCCCCAGACGTGATCCCAGTGGTGGTGCGTGTAGACCAGCCGGCGCGGGGCGGGCAGACCGGCGGTCGCGACGGCCGCCTGCACTTGCCGCGCCACGGCCGGGCTGTTGCCGGCGTCGACGAGAACGCTGCCGTCGTCGCCGGCGATCACCGCGACGCAGCCCTGCACCCGGGCCGGGTCAGGATCGTGCGGGAAGAGCCACACCCGGCCGCCGAGATGCCGCAGCACGCTCATGACTTCCCTTCGATTTCCGCGTCGAGGCGCGTCCGGTCGGCGACGACGATTCCGCCGGCGGTCAGCCGGACGGCACCCGACCTGCTGAGCCGGGCCAGCGCCCGGTTCACGGTGACCCGGCTCAGGCCGAGCATCCGGGCCAGCTGCTCCTGAGAGCCCGCCCAGGCGACGCGCCGGTCCGGGTTCTGTTCCCTCAGCCAGACGGCGACCCGGGCCACCGCCGGCAGGGTGGCCGCCTGAGCGAGCCGGCGCCTGCCGGTCAGCACATCGCGAGCCAGGTGCGCGAGCACGTGATCGCGGACTGCGGGTTGCTCCCCCATCAGTCGCACGAAGTCGGCACACGGGAGAAGCCGCGTGGAGATCGCGGTCATCGCCGTCAGCCCGGTTGCCGGCGGCTCGGTGCTGAGGACCGCCGCCTTGTCCACGATCGTCGGGCCGGCCCACCGCTCGGGCAGCGTGTCAACGCCGCCGGTGCCGCCGTGACCGGCCGCCACGGTGCCGGACAGCAGCAGCACGACATGCCGCGGTCTCTCGCCGGCCGCCCGCAGCACGGCGCCCGCCGGGAATCGCACGGGTCGCGATCGCCCGGCCCATTCGGCCAGTTCGGCGGGAGCGAGTGTTCGCAGCGCCGGGATGGACCTCAACGAAGTCATGTAGCCATTGATACAGCGGCTCGCGGTGGAGCCGCCGTAGCGTGTCGGCATGTGGGTCATCGAACTCGGTTTCAGCCCGGATCCGGTACGTCTGGCCGCGCGCCCCGCCCATCGCACCCGCCTGGCGGCGCTGCACCGCGACGGCGTGGTCCGGATGGCCGGGCCGCTGGCGGGCGACGACGGGGCGCTGATCATCATGGATGCGCCCGACCGGGAGACGGTCGAGGCGGTGCTCGCGGCCGACCCCTACCTGGCCACTCCCGGCGTCGAGCTTCTCCACATCAGACAGTGGCAGCCGTTTCTGCAATAGGGGCGGGGACGGGGTGGCGCGGCGGCC
>NZ_JBFAZH010001354.1:0-1912 GCF_040681735.1 Actinoplanes sp. NPDC051633
GCTCGATGCACTCGTAGCAGCCGGCGATCGACGCGATGGTCGCCGTCGGCGCGATCGCGACCAGCAGCGAGTTGCGCAGGCCGTGCGTCCTGATGCGTGTTCTCAGCTCCGCCCACCGCTCCGGCCGGCCGAGCTCGGTGCCCCAGAGGTCGGGGTGCAGATCGCCCTTCGCGGCGCGGGTTTCCGGGTACGAGGGGTGCGGGCCCTCGCTCTCCGCCATGGCCGCGGAGGTCTCCAGCGCCGTCAGGAAGATCTCCTCCTGCACCAGGCTGGACAGGGCTTTCGCCTCGGCGGAGTCGAAGGGCAGCCGCATCGTGAAGAACGCGTCCTGCAGGCCCATGAGCCCCAGCCCGATCGGCCGCCACCGCGGGTTCGACGCGGCGGCCTGCGGCGACGGGTAGTAGTTGATGTCGATGACCCGGTCGAGGAACTTGACGGCGGTCCGGACCGTCCGGCGCAACCGGTCCCAGTCGACACCATCGGCGGTGACGTGCGCGCCGAGGTTGATCGAGCCGAGGTTGCAGACGGCGGTCTCGTCGTCGGAGTTGACCTCGAGGATCTCGGTGCACAGGTTGGAGAGGTGGATGGTGTTGCCCGGCGCCCCGGTCTGGTTGGACAGCTTGTTGGCGCGGTCCTTGAAGGTCATCCAGCCGTTGCCGGTCTGCGCCAAGGTGCGCATCATCCGCCCGTACAGGTCGCGGGCCCGGACGGTCCTGACCGCCTTCTTCTCCGCCGCCCGGTATGCCTCGTCGAATTCGTCGCCGAACAGGTCCGGCAGGTCGGGCGCGTCGGACGGATCGATCAGCGACCACTCGGCGTCCGCCTCGACGCGGCGCATGAACTCGTCGGGGATCCAGTTCGCCAAGTTCAAGTTATGGGTACGCCGGGAGTCCTCGCCGGTGTTGTCGCGCAGCTCGAGGAACTCCTCGATGTCCGGGTGCCACGGCTCGAGATAGACGCAGGCCGCGCCCTTGCGCCGGCCGCCCTGGTTGACCGCCGCCACACCGGCGTCGAGGGTCTTGAGGAACGGCACGATGCCGTTCGACCTGCCGTTGGTGCCGCGGATCAGCGCGCCCCGGCCGCGGATCCGCGACCAGGAGATGCCGATGCCGCCGGAGAACTTGGACAGCTTGGCGACCTGGTGGTAACGCTCGTAGATCGAGTCGAGCTCGTCGCGCGGCGAGTCGACCAGGAAGCAGGACGACATCTGGGTGTGCCGGGTGCCGGAGTTGAACAGGGTCGGCGAGCTGGGCAGATAGGCCAGCGACGACATGAGGCGGTAGAAGCCGATCGCCTCGGCCGGCGTCCGCGACAGCCCGCACGCGACGCGGAGCAGCCAGTACTGCGGGGTCTCCACGACCAGCCGGGTCTCCGGGTGCCGCAGCAGGTAGCGGTCGGCGACGGTGCGCAGCCCGAAGTACTCGAACCGCAGATCGCCGTCCGGGTCGACGGCGTCGTCGAGCTTGCGGGCGTTGCGGGCCACGAAGGCGGCGGTCGCGTCGCCGATCAGGCCCTGCTGATGCGCGTACCGGATGGACTGGCTGAAGCTCGCGACCTCCTGCCCGCGCACCTCCTTGTCCACATAGGCCGAGAGCAGCCGGGCCGCCAGCCTGGAGTACTGCGGCTCCTCGCCGATCAGCTCGGCCGCCGTCTGGATCGACAGCTTGTCCAGCTCGGCCGTGGTCGCGCCGTCGTACAGCCCGCTGATCGTCTTGGTCGCGACCCGCAGCGGGTCGACCTCGTCCAGGTCGGCGACCCACCGCTCGACCGCCTTGACGATCTTGTTGACGTCGACGGTTTCCAAGTCGCCGTTGCGTTTTCTGACGTGCATCGTGTCCCCCCACTCGAGCGCGCAGGGGGACGCCGCCGGACGCGTTGCGCCCGGCTGATGGCGTCGGCCGTCCCACGCGGC
>NZ_JBFAZH010001355.1:0-1902 GCF_040681735.1 Actinoplanes sp. NPDC051633
GGCCGCCGCGCTCGCGATCGCCCGGCTGACCGGCGGGCCGGTTCCCGCCGGCGTGCACGCCCGGCTGACCGGTCACGAACCGATCCTCGAGTAGAGCAGGTAGCGCTTGCGCCGCGCGTCGAACTCGGCCAGCTCCACACGCCACGCGCCGACCACCTCGTCGGCGTCCGCACCGGCGTCGATCATCGTGCGCAGCCGGGAGGAGCCCGTGAGCTTGTCGATCCAATAGGGATTGACCGGGACGTTGTCGCGGCGCCACGCGAAGGCGGGAAACTTGCGCGCCTCCACCAGCATCGTGACCGCGACCCGGATCGGGTCGTACGCGGCCTGATCGGTGACCTTGACCTCGATGCCGGCGCACTGCTGACCGACGAACCGGCTGAAGGCCGGCACGAAATACGCCTCGCGGAACTCGGCGCCCGGCAGGTTGTGCGCGGCCACCGCGTCGACCCAGTGGTAGTCGAAATCCGGCCCGCCGATCAGCTCGAACGGCCGGGTGGTGCCGCGGCCCTCGGTGATCGTGGCGGTCCCCTCGAACATGCCGGTGCCCGGGTAGACCACCGCGGTGTCCGGTGTCGGCATGTTCGGGCTCGGCAGCACCCACGGCACGTCGGTGTCGCCGGCCCGCAACCGGCCGATCCAGCCCTGGCAGGCGATCACCTCGAGCTCCACCGGGCGGCCCGCGGCGGCCGGGAGGAACTCGCCGTTGAAGAAACGGGCCAGCTCGCCGACCGTCATGCCGTGCTGCTGGACGATCTCCTTCTTGCCCACCCAGGTGGTCAGGGGTGTGGTCATCATCGGCCCGTACGCGCGCCCGCCGATCGGGTTGGGCCGGTCCAGCACCACGTAACGCAGGCCCAGCCGGGCCGCGGCGACCATCGACTCGTACATCGTCCAGATGTAGGTGTAGAAGCGGCAGCCGACGTCCTGGATGTCGAACACCACGGTCCGCACCCCGGCCGCGGTGAACATCTCGGCGAACTTCGGCGCCTCCGCCAGATACGCGTCGTACACGGTCAGGCCGGTGCGGGCGTCGATCCCGGTGCCCTCGCTCCCGCCGGCCTGGGCCGACCCGCGGAAGCCGTGCTCGGGCCCGAACACGCCGCCGATCGTGACGCCGTCGGCGTGCATCCGATCCACCAGATGTCGATAGTCCCGGTCCACACCGGTCGGGTTGGAGATGACGCCGATCCGCTCGCCGCGCACGGCGGCCCAGTCCTGAGCGGCCAGCCGGTCCATCCCGGTGCGCACCGGGATGCGCGGGAGGAGGCCGGGCTTCGCCTCGGCAGAGGTGGACAACGTGGCCGCGCCGGCGATCCCGGCCGCACCTGCGGCGAGGAGGCGGCGCCTTTCGATTCGGTACCGCATGGCGCCGAACGTACCCGGGTCACGGAGCGGTGGCAATAACCTTCCAACCTCTTGAAAGTGCCGAAGGAAAGCTTCATTCTACGGATCGAGGCATGGAGAGGTGTTGATGATGAGGTCATGGCTGGTCCCCCTCTGCGTGGTCGCCTGCCTCCTGCCGGCGGCCCCCGCGGCGGCGGGCACCCGCATGGCTGACAGCGGGACGCCGCCGGCCGTGACCCCCGACGAGATCCGGTTCAGCCGCGACACCCTGCGCGTCGGCACCGCGCGGCAGGCCGGCCTGCTGCCGGACAAGGTCGCCGAGCTGCGTACGGTCGCCGAGGCGTACCTGGCGCCCACGCCGGACCACCTGAACCACCCCAGCTCACCCGGCGCGGTCGTGCTGGCCGCGCGCAACGGCATCGTGGTGCAGAGGTTCGCGATCGGCGACGCGGTCCGGTACGCCTCGCCGACCGCCGAGCTTCCCCCCGAGCAGCGCATCCCGGCCCGCGTCGACACGCTCTACGACCTCGCCTCGGTGTCCAAGCTGTTCACCAC
>NZ_JBFAZH010001356.1:0-1902 GCF_040681735.1 Actinoplanes sp. NPDC051633
CGTCCCCAACGGCGTCGGCGACCTGCGCCGTGTCGCGGCCCACCAGATCACCACCCGGTTCGGGCTGACCGAGCAGGGCTATCTGCTGCTGGTCGGCCGGCTCGTCCCGGAGAAGGCGGCGGACCTGCTGATCCGCGCGTTCCGGCGGCTCGACACCGATCTGCGCCTCGCGATCGTCGGCGGGTCGTCGTTCAGCGACGAGTACGTGAAGGTGCTGCGCGCGGCCGCCGGCGACGACCCGCGGATCGTGTTCACCGGGTTCGCGTACGGGGATCTGCTGGCCGAGCTCTACACCAACGCCGCCGGGTTCGTGCAGCCGTCGCGGCTGGAGGGGCTGCCGCTGACCCTGCTCGAGGCGGCGGCGTACGGTCTGCCGGTGGTGGCCAGCGACATCGCTCCGCACGTCGAGCTCCTCGAGTCGGACGCGCCGGGTCACCGCCTGTTCCGCGACGGCGACGAGGAGGACCTGGTGCGCGCGCTGATGCGCATGCTGGAGGAGCCCCGCACCGAGGGGCTGGGCGCCCACCTGCACGGCGGCCGGCTGCGCGCCGCCTACTCGTGGGACGCCGCCGCCCGCCAGGTGGAGAAGGTCTACCTCGGCCTGGTCCGCAAGGCATGAAGCCGCTGAACCAGCCGCTCAACCAGCCGCTCAATCTGGCGCTCGGCCTCGTCGGCGGTGTCGCCGCCGCGGTCACCGCGTGGTCGCTCGGCACCGGTCACGACCTGGTCGCCGTGCTGCCGGTCGCCGTCCTGCTGGGCCTCGTGGTGGCGGCCCTGGCGGTCACCAGATTCGGCGGGTACGTGCTGCTGATGCTCGCGATCCGGCCGATGGTCGACCTGGTGAAGCTCAGCGGGCCGACCGCCGGGCCCGCCGGTGTCGACGGCGACAGCGTGAGCCGCACCCTGGACCCGTCGACGGTCCTCGGCGTGCTGTTCCTGATCGCCGCCGGGCTCTGGCTGGCCGGGCGCGCCCGCGCGGGCCGGTTGCGCACGTCGCCGCTGGGCGTGGCGCTGCTGGTCGTCGGCGCCACCGGCCTGATCAGCGCGCTGGGCGCCGACCGGGTGCCGAACAGCATGCTCGAGGCCCTGCGCATCCTCACCGTCGTGGTGATGTTCGTGGTCCTCGAACAGCTCGTGGAAATGCCCGGCTTCGCCGGCAAGGTGCTGGTCGCCGTCTACGTGGCGCTGGCCGTCGTGATCGCGTACACGCTCATCGCGTCGCTGGCCGGCAACCCGCCGGCCGAGGTCAAGGGCAGCTTCGTCCGGGTCAGCGGCCCGTTCGCCCAGTCCACCACCTTCGGCCGATACCTGATGTTCCTGATCGTCTTCGGCGTCGGCGTCTACCGCTACCTCTCCGGCCGCCTGCGCGCCGTGATGGCCGTGCTGCTCGGCCTGTCGTTCCTCTTCCTGATGCTCACCAACACCCGCAGCGCCATCCTCGGCGCCGCCATCGGCCTGCTGGTCGTCGCGCTGGCGCAGCGCAGCAAGCGGATGCTGGTCGCGCTCGGCGTCGCCGCCGTGCTCGGGGTGGCCCTGATGCCCGCGGTGGGGGACCGCTTCGCGCAGCTCGCCGACGCCCGCGCGGTCGGCGGCGCGCCCACCGGCAACACCCTCGCGTGGCGGCTGGGCTACTGGTCGCAGATCGTGCCGCTGGCCGGCCGCAACCCGGTCACCGGCATCGGCCCGAACATGACGCAGTTCCAGACCGACGAGGCGAAGAAGCCGCACAACGACTTCCTCCGCGCGTACGTGGAGACCGGCGTCGTCGGACTGCTCGCCTACCTGGCGATGGTCGTGCTCCTGCTGCACGCCGGGCTGCGGGCGCTGCGCCGGGCACCGCCCGGTACGCTCGCGCGCGGCATCGCGGCCGGCAACCTCGGCTGCGCGGTGGCCTTCGTCGCG
>NZ_JBFAZH010001357.1:0-1901 GCF_040681735.1 Actinoplanes sp. NPDC051633
ATCCTGTTCCTCTTCCCGTTCGTGGGCATCCTGTGGCTGGCGGTCATCTGCTTCTGGCTGCTCGACGCCGGCAACAACACCTCGATGGAGCCGTACCGGGCGTTCATCTCCGACCGGCTGCCCAAGAATCAGCTGGCCCGCGGCTTCCTGACGCAGAGCATGTTCACCGGCGCGGGCGCCGTGCTCGCCAACCTCTCGCTGTTCATCCTCGAGAAGGTCGAGGGGCTGCAGGAGACCGCCGGCAACGGCGTGCCCTACTGGATGTACGTCTGCTTCATGATCGGCACCGTCTGCATCCTGCTGACCGTGCTGACGGCGATGGCGAAGACCAAGGAGCTGACCCCGAGCGACGAGGAGATCGCCGAGGTCCGGGCGGCGCCCAAGGGTCTGGGGCCCGCGATCAAGGAGATCGCGGACGCGGTCAAGGTGATGCCGGTCGCGATGCACAAGATCGGCGTGGTCTTCCTCTTCCAGTGGTACGCGATGTTCATCTACTGGCAGTTCCTCGCGGTCAGCCTCGGTGAGTCCGTGTTCGGCGCCGACCCGGAGACGGGCGGCCCGGCCTGGGACGAGGCGATCGGCTGGAGCGGCCTGCAGAACGCCGCGTACAACTTCGTCACCATGGTGTCGGCGCTCTTCCTGGTCGGATTCGCCCGGCGGATCGGCGCCAAGCGGGTGCACGCGGTCGCGCTCGGCCTGGCTGCAGTGTCACTGGTCTGGCTGTCCCGCGCCGACAACCAGTACGTGGCGCTGATCCCGATGATCGGCGTGGGCATCTTCTGGGCCAGCGCGGTCGGCGTGCCCTACCTGATGGTCGCCAGCATGGTGCCGGCCAAGCGCACCGGCGTCTACATGGGCATCCTCAACATGATGATCGTCGTGCCGATGCTGATCCAGACGGTCACCTTCGGCTGGATCTTCGAGCACCTCCTCGACAGCAAGGGCACGAACGCGATCATGCTGGCCGGCGTCCTGCTGGGCATCGGCGCCATCGCGATGCTGTGGGTCAACCCGCCGGACGAGGCCGACGAGTCGCCGATCATGCCGCTGGGCGGCAAGCGCAGCATCACCGTCTACGACCGGGTGGTGGTCGGTTCGGACGGGACGGCGACCAGCCTGTACGCCGTGGACCGGGCCGCCGAGGTGGCCCAGGCGGCGCAGGCCCGGCTGGTGGTCGTCACGGCGTACCGCAGCCAGGCGCCCGCGACCGCCTCCACCTCCGCGGGGCTGCACCGCGACATCTTCGGTGCGGACGCCGCGCGGGAGGCGCTGGGCAAGTCGGTCACCGCCCTGACCAAGGAGCGGGCGCGGTACATCGATCAGCGCATCGTCGAGGGCGATCCGGCGCAGGCGTTGCTGGACGCGGTCGGCAACGACCCCGCGAACCTCATCGTGGTCGGCAACCGCGGTCTGGGCGCCGACGAGGGCCAGCTGCTGGGCTCGGTGCCCGCCGGCGTGGTGCGCAAGGCGATCTGCGACGTCCTGGTGGTGCAGACCTCGGCACTGGACGAGGAACGCCTGTTCGCCGCCGAGGGACGTGAGCCCACGGTGCCTAAACAGCGATCCGATAGCCCACCCCCGGAGTAGTCGCGATGGCCGGTGGGTCGCCGAGCTTGCGCCGCAGGCGGCCCACCGTCACCGCGACCGTGTTGGTGAAGGGGTCGGCGTTCTCGTCCCAGACCTGATCGAGGAGCGCCTCGGCACTCAGATGGCCGGGGCTCGCCCGCAGCAGCGCCTCCAGCACGGCGAACTCCTTCACCGACAGGGTGAGCCGCCGGCCGTCGCGCACTGCGTTGCGGCGTAAGGGATCCAGCTCGATGCCGGCGGCGCGCACCGTCGGCGGCCGCGCGTGCGGCCGGCGCCGGGCCAGCGCGTGGATGCGCAGGATCAGCTCCGGGAAG
>NZ_JBFAZH010001358.1:0-1897 GCF_040681735.1 Actinoplanes sp. NPDC051633
GCTGCCCGGCGCGGCGGTGGCCAGCAGCAGCCCGCCGGCGGACCCGGCCAGCAGGGAGCGCCGGCTCAGCGGAGATGCGGTCATGCCGACAGCATCTCAGAAATCAGCGATGCCGATGAATGTCTACGAGGTGTCGGCGAAGCGAAGGATGTGGTCCGCGACGACGGCCGCCCCCTCGTCCGAGGCGAGGATCGAATAGTGATTGGTGCCGGGTACGCGAACGGCCGGCACCGGGAGCCCGGCGGTGTTGCCGGCGGTGTACGCCCCCGGGCTCTGGTCGAGCAGCCCCCGGTCGGCCCGGAGCAGCACCGCGGGCACCCGCAGCCGGTGAAAGGCGCTGGTCGCCTCGGGGCCGGCGAACATGTCCGCGCCGTCCACCCGGATCGCCTCGGCGACGCACGACGACCGGTACGGCCCGTCCCCGACCAGATCGTGCATGAGGTACGCCTCCAGGGCCGGCGTCCACGGGAAGCCGAAGGCCGGGTGCCGCCGCCAGAACTCCCGATAGTCGTCCCGGGTGGCGAACGTGGCGTCCAGCCGCGCGATCGCCGGCCCGAGCACGGTGGTCAGCAACGCGTCGACGTCGGTGCCCGCCGGCAGCGGGAAGGCGAGCCCGCCGTCGACCATGACCACCGCGGTCACCCGGGACGGATGGCGGCTCGCGGCGATCGCCGCCACGTACGCGCCCATGGAGTGCCCCGCGAACACGGCCCGGTCCACGCCGCGCTCGTCGAGCAGTGCGATCAGATCGTCGGCGTGCCGGCCCAGACCGTACGGGCCCGGCTCGGCCCGGCTGCCGGCCCGCCCGCGCAGGTCCGGCGCCAGCAGCGTCACCCGGCCGGCCAGCCGCTCGGCGACCGGCCCCCAGGAGAGGCCGTTCGCGGTGATGCCGTGCACGGCCACCACGGGTGCGGCCGGCGAGCTCGGTGCGGTGGCCGGCCACTCATGTACTTCCAGGCTCAATGAATGCTCCAGCCGCCGTCGATCATCAGGGACGATCCGGTCATGAAGGAGGCCGCGGGGGAGCAGAGGTACGCGACGGCGTCGGCGACCTCTTCGGGCTCGAGCAGCCGCTTGAGGGCCGCCGGGGCGAGCATGATCCGCTCCACCACCTCCTCGGGGGCGATGCCGTGGCGCTCGGCCTGCGCGGCGATCTGCTTGTCGACCAGCGGTGTGCGCACGTACGCCGGGTTGACGCAGTTGGAAGTGACGCCGTGCGCGGCACCTTCCAGGGCGATCACCTTCGACATGCCCTCCAGGGCGTGTTTGGCGGTGACGTAGGCGACCTTGAACTCCGACGCGCGCACCCCGTGCACCGACGAGATGTTGACCACCCGTCCCCAGCCGCGCGCCTTCATGCCGGGCAGGAAGCGCCGCACCAGCCGGAACGGCGACTCGACCATCAGCCGCATCATCGTCGAGAACACCTCGGGCGGGAACTCGTCGATCGGCGCGACGTGCTGCATGCCGGCGTTGTTGACCAGGATGTCGGCCGCCACGTCCAGGGCGTCGACCGCCGCCAGGTCGGTGAGGTCCAGGCCGATCGCGCGGCCGCCCACCCGCTCGGCCACCTCGGCCGCGGCCCCGGCGTCACGGTCGATCACCACGACCGCGGCACCCTCCGCGGCGAGCCGCTCCGCGCAGGCCCGTCCGATCCCGCCGGCCCCGCCGGTCACGACCGCGGTGCGCCCGTCCAAGGTCATGGCAACCTCCTCGCATGCACGGCGAGCGGGCCCTCCGGCCGCTGGATCCCCGCCGACCTTACCCGGGAGAAACCCGGGAGATGGCCCGGTCAGCGGCGGAAAAAACCTTTTGAAAATTGATATTTTTGTTTTTTATGCTAAAGATTTATCACCTAGTATTTGGTTGAGTAATATATGCATAATAAAGGATAATA
>NZ_JBFAZH010001359.1:0-1895 GCF_040681735.1 Actinoplanes sp. NPDC051633
GCTTCCACCGGACCAGCGCCTCGGCACCCGAGATACGGCCGGTGGTCAGGTCGAAGACCGGCTGGTAGAGCAGGAACAGCTCGTCGCGGACGAGCGCGTTGTGCAGGTCGCTGCCGAGGCGGGCGTGGTTGACGACGTCCTGTCGCATGCGCGGCTCGAAACGCGTCCAGGACGCCTTGCCGGCGGCCTTCGCGGCGTACATCGCGATGTCCGCGTTGCGCAGCACCTCGTCGGCGCTGTCCCCAGGCCCGGCCAGGGCGACGCCGACGCTGGCCTGCACCAGCAGGTCGTGCCGGCCGACGGCGAAGGGTGCGGCGAGGGCCTCCAGCACGCGGGTCGCGGCCCGTTCGGCGTACTCGGCGTCGTCCATGTCGAGAAGCACCGCGAACTCGTCCCCGCCGAGCCGGGCCGGCAGGTCGTGCTCGGCGCGGCTGTAGCGCTGCAGGCGCTGCGCGACCTCGTGCAGCAGCTGGTCGCCGACCGCGTGGCCCATCGAGTCGTTGACCATCTTGAAGTCGTCCACGTCGATCAGCAGCACCGCGGCGGGCAGGTGCGCGGCGAGCCGCTCGGCCAGCGTCCTGCCGAATGCGGTCCGGTTCGCCAGGCCGGTCAGCGGGTCGTGCCGTGCCACCTGTTCCAGCTCGGCCTGCTTGCGGCGGTTCTCCGTCAGCAGCAGCAGGTTCTCCCGCAGCCCGATCAGCTGGCGCAGCACCACCAGCCCGGCGATCACCACCGCCCCGATGATCAACATCCGGTGGCGCCAGGTGAGCTCCTGCGCCGACACCATCAGGACCAGGCCGGCGGTCGCGGCGACGAAGACGAAGGGCAGGAAGTTGAAGGCGCTGCGACTGCGCCCGGCGGGCTCTGGGCGCGGCTCACGCCGCAGAACCAGCATCTGACGGTAGGCGGACAGGCTCATCACCACCGCGCCGACCGGCAGCAGGATCACCACCAGCACCAGGCGCGCGACGCCGTCCGCGGTGATCACCAGCACCGAGCCGGCGGTGGCGAGCAGCGGGCCGGCGGTCAGGATCCGCAGGGCAACCGAGTCGACCGGGCCGGCCGGCGCCACCGCCGCCTTGCCGACCACCACCATCGCGACGAGCCCGCCGACGCCGGTCGCCGCGGCGGCCGCCATGGCGTTGGGCGAGGTGCCCGGCACCGCGAAGTCCATCACCACGTAGAAGAAAACCAGTGCGCCGGCCACCGCGACCGTGATCCCGTCGAGCAGGACCTGCACCCAGTTCAGGGCGGTGCGCCGGCCCAGCGGCAGGTGCAGGAACGCCAGCATCGCCAGCACCATGCCGACCAACACGGGGGCGGCCGTGTACGGGGAGATGCCGGGTTCCTCGCCGAGGCCGGTCGTCACGCCGGCCACGACACCCGCGATCGCCAGGCACACCGACGCCTGGGCCATCCGCTTCCAGAATCCGCGTACCGGCCGCGGGACCACGACCTGCGCCCCGATCCGATGGCAGGCGGCGGCCGCGGCGAGCATGGCGACGGGCGACGCGAGATAGCCGACGAACAGCTTGCCGCCGTCGTCGTGGTTCAGCAACCACAGGATCACCGCGGCCGTGCACGCCAGTGCGGCGGCGAACGGCACGAGGCCACTGACGCGGCCCGGAGGTCGGCTCATCTCGGACTTTCCTGTCGATTTTGGCTGCCTTTCCTCACGTCGGCCCGGAACCTCCGAACCTGAGCACATCACCCCGCCGAGCCGCACGGGTGCGGTCCGGTGAGCCAGGTGGTGCTGCGGGTGCGGGAGTGGATGGTGTGGATGCGCGGCACCCGACGGACGGCAGCATGAAGCGGCGGCCGTCGCCAGGACCGGCGCCGCGTCAGCACACCCCAGATCAGCCCCTGTGGGGGGCGGGTTACACCGCGCGGGCCAC
>NZ_JBFAZH010001360.1:0-1892 GCF_040681735.1 Actinoplanes sp. NPDC051633
TGTGGCCGGCCCCGACGTAGCGGAGGGCGTCGGCTGCTTCGTCGAGGGGGTAGGTGCGATCGATGACCGGCGTGACCTGCCCGGTCGCGAGGAGGTCGGCCAGGATGAGCAGGTCCTGGCGCTTCCCGACCGACAGGAAAGGCTTCAGCTGCTGACGGGTGAACCCGGACAGCACGCGCGCTTTGACGATCCGACCGATGGGGCCGAGCCAGCGGCCGCCGCGTCCGCTGTTGGGGATCAGGGTGCCGGTGGGCGTCAGCGCTCGGCGGACAGCCGCCAGGGGCTGGGCTTCCACGTTGTCGAGGTTGACGTCGTAGCGCTTCTCGGTGCGGGTGAAGTCGGCCCTCGTGCAGTCAACGACGTGGTCGGCACCGAGCGACCGGACCAGGTCGACGTTGCGGGTGCTGCACACACCCGTCACCTCGGCGCCAAACGCCTTGGCGATCTGTACGGCGAAGGAGCCCACGCCGCCCGACGCGCACGTGACCAGCACCGTCTGGCCCGGTCGAACGTTCGCGATGTCGCGCAACGCCTGCAACGCCGTCATGGCCGACGTGGGGACCGCTGCCGCGTCCACGACCGACAGGTTGGCGGGCACGGCCACGAGGTTGTCCGCCGGGACGCAGGCGTACTCCGCGAGCGTTCCAGCGGTGCTCCAGCCGAACACCTCCTCGCCGGGGCGGAGAGCGGTGACATCCTTCCCGACCGCGGCCACCACGCCGGCGAGGTCCATGCCAGGGATGCCGTGGCGCGGCCAGCGCAGCCCGAACGCCAGGCGCACCACGTACGGCTCACCGGTCATGACGAAGTAGTCGCCGGGATGTACTGAGGTCGCACCCACCTGGACGAGCACATCGCCTCCACCGGGCAGCGGTACCCCGACCTCGCACGACTCGAGCACTGAGGGCGGGCCGTAGCGGCGCTGGACGGCGGCCCGCATCGTCGCCGCCCCGGCCGGACTCGCCCCCGGTACCAGGCGTGCCCCGGCATTCGACGCTGTTCGGCCCCCACAGAAGCCTCCTTACCTCCCAGGTGACTCTCGCTGGCTCGTACGCTGTACGTCGTACGCCGTACTATTCTCGTACGCTGTACGATTGTCAAGCCGTTCAAGAAGCGAGGAGACCCGTGTCTGTGAGGAAGCAACGCCAGGTCGCGTCAAACGCAGGGCTGAGCAAGCAGCGGGTGGTGGTCGAGGCGGTCCGGCTCGCCGACCGCGAGGGGGTCGACGGGCTGAGCATGCGCCGGCTGGCTGGCGCGCTCGGCGCGGGCGCGATGTCGCTCTACCACTACGTGGCGAGCAAGGAGGAGTTGCTGGACGCCATGATCGACGTCGTGTTCGAGGAAATCGAGCTCCCGCCCGAGGAGACCGACTGGCAGACGGCGATGCGACGGCGGGCGGTATCCGCCCGACAGGTTCTCGCACGCCACCCGTGGGCGATCGGCCTGATGGAGTCGAGGACATCGCCGGGGCCCGCGAACCTCCGCCACCACGAGGCGGTCACCGCCTGCCTGCGGAGGGCTGGCTTCCCGGTCTTGATGGCGACGCACGCCAACTGGTTGCTCGACAGCTACGTCTACGGGTTCGCCCTGCAGGCAGCCAGCCTGCCGTTCGACACCGCCGACGAGCTCGCGGACATGACGGAGGACGTCTTCCTGCCCCAACTTCCTCCTGACCAGTTCCCCTACCTCAACGAGTCCGCCGCGGCGATCGTCGCTGCCGGCTACGACCCGGCAGAGGCGTTCATCTTCGGCCTCGACCTCGTCCTAGCTGCCCTCGATCCCCTGAAAGCCTCCGCGTAGCGACGCTCACGGACCGTCGCGCGGCCCTCTGCACCGCAGCTCAAATCCATAACCGCCGCACCACCGGGTGCTCCTACGGGCGTTCTTCTGTG
>NZ_JBFAZH010001361.1:0-1886 GCF_040681735.1 Actinoplanes sp. NPDC051633
GCTCAGGCCCTGCGGTGCCACCGTGTACGGCCCGAGGATGACATGCCAGGTGCCCGGCCGGACCGTCCCCGGCAGATAGCCGGGGGTCGCGTCGGACGCGCTGATGGTGAACCCGGCCCGGAAGCCACCGGACCAGCCGCGGAAGCCGGCGGCGTTGCCCGGCTCGATGCCCGTCTCGTCGAAGATCCCGATGTCCAGAGCGTTCCCGTTGTAGCCGGGTGGAGGCGCCGGCTTGTCATATGCGTACGAGACGGTGATCCGGTTGACCCCGGCCGGCACCCGAAGCGGGATGTAGACCCAGTCCGGTGCCCCGTACGCGATGTGCCCGGCCAGCGTGCGAACCTGGTCGCCGGTGTCGGCGTACGCGAAATCCACCGGATCGAGTACGACGGCGGCCATGCCGGCCACGCCGGCCGCAGCCGTTCCGATCAGCAACTGGCGTCGGTCGAGCTGCGTCATCGTGCGGCTCCGTTCTCACGTCCCCCCGACGAGCTTGCCGCGACACGAGCCCCTCAGGCAATAGGCGCGTATGCCAGGCCGGTCCTACCGATGCGCGCTCTCCATGTCCGCCGCGCGGGCGGCCGGGACTCGTGCCGCCGCGGGCACCGGGTCGCCGGTGCGCGGCGCGAACCAATTCTGGTGCAGCCGGCGCAGCGGCGCGGGCGCCCACCAGTTCCACTCGCCGAGCAGTTGCATCACCGCCGGCAGGAGCAGGCCGCGGACGACCGTGACGTCGAGCAGCAGCGCGACCGCCATCGCGAAACCGATCTCCTTGACGGCGATGAGGTCGCCGAGCAGGAAGCCGAGGAACACCACGCCGATGCACAGCGCGGCGGCGGTGACCACCGGTCCGGACTTGTCGATGCCGGCGCGGACGGCGTCGTCGCCGGCGCGTCGCCCGTCCCACTCCTCCTTGATGCGGGCGAGCAGGAACACCTCGTAGTCCATCGAGAGTCCGAACACGAAGACGAACAGCAGGACGGGCGTGGTGACGTCGATCGCGCCCCACGAGTCGAAGCCGAGCAGGGCGTCGCCGATGCCCCACTGGAACACGACAACCAGGACGCCGAGCGTGGCGAGCAGGGTGAGCGCGTTCATCAGCAGTGCCTTGACCGGCATCACCAGCGAGCCGGTCAGCACGAACAGCAGCACTGCCGTGGACAGCAGGATGACCAGCAGCGCGATGGGGAACCGGCCGGCCACCGAGTCGCGGTAGTCGACCAGTTCCGCGGCGGGGCCGCCGACGAGCATGGGAAAGGGCGGGTTCAGCGTACGGATCTCGCGTACGAGGTCGCGGGAGGTCTGGCCGGCCGTCCCACCCTCGGGTGTGACGTCGATGATGGCCGCCGGCGCGACGATGTCGGGGCGCGGCTGCACCCGCAGCACCCCGTCGAGCGTGTTGAGGGCGTTCAGGAAGTCGCGCGCCGCGGCCTCGGTCGGGTCGGCGTCGACCACCAGGACGATCGGCTCGGCCTGGCCGGCGCTGAAGTCGCGCTGCACCTTCTCCTGCAGCCGGCGATCCTCGGCCGAGGCGGGCAACGCGCGGGCGTCGGAATTCTCCAGGTTGACCGCGAACCCGAACGGCAGCGACAGCGCGAGCAGGCCGGTCGTGACGGCGAGCGCGACCGGCGCGGGCCGGCTCTGTGCGAATGCGGCGAGCCGCACCAGCAGACCAGGGCCGGGTCGGGCGCGGCGGAAGGCGAGCACGCGGGTGGAGCCGCGGGCCGCGGGGATGCGGCGGTGCGCCGCGGCGATGAGTGCGGGTACGGCGGTCAGGCCGGCCGCGGTGGCCAGCAGCACCACGACCGCGCCGCCCAGTGCCATCGCGCCGAGCAGTGGTTCGGCGAACGCGAACAGGCCGGCCATCCCCGCGGCGACGGCGAGCC
>NZ_JBFAZH010001362.1:0-1884 GCF_040681735.1 Actinoplanes sp. NPDC051633
TGGCTGTCGTCAGTGACACCTCTGTTAAGCCTTCAGCGTTGGTCATCGCGCGTGAGGCGAGTGCCCGCTCTGTTGAGGCGAGGCAGCGTGCTCTTGCGACCGCAGAACGTGCCCGCCGCTTGGTCGAGGAGGCCCGCGCCGCGCGTCAACGACTCGTCAACCCGGGTGCCAAGTCTGCTGGCGAGGTGCCTGAAGGAGCCTGCCAGGCGGCTTTCGATGACAGTCCGTCAGACCTCCGCAGCTTGTTCGGGTAGCTGCCCTCGATAAGGATGAACGACCCCGAACTGATCAAGGGTCTCCAGCCGGACCTGATAGATCGTTCCACGCCTCGTCCCATGGTCGGCGACCGCGCGCCGGATTCGCGGTGCTGCTGTGCAACGTGGGCGTACTGACGGCAGCCGTCAGCCTCGAGGACACCTCGTGGTTCCGGATGGGATACACCGTGGTCCTGGCCGCTCTGCTGTCGCTTCGAGCGCCATGGTCGTAGGCCGTCGCAGCAGCGGCCCCGGTCATCAGCACGTTGGTGGCTCTGGCGACCAACCAGCCGCATGACGCCTCCACGAGTCTGGCCGCCGTCGCCTTTGCCCTCGCCCTCCTGGTCATGCTGCGGCTGGCCGCGGCGGCGCGCCAGCTGGGGGAGGCCAGGCAGGCCAGTGCCGAGCGCGCGGTCTTGAGGATGCGGGGGTTCGTCGAGGAAGAGCTCGAGCGAACCCTGGGTGCTGAGCTGGCCGAGATCGCGGAGCAGGCCGAGCAGACCGCCGTCACGATGTTCCGCGACGTTGCCTCGGGTTCCGGCGAGCGCTTGCCCAGGGTCCTGGTGCAGCTGGTCCGCTGCCTCCGAACGCCACATCCCTGCGCCTCTCCGCATCCGGGCCGCTCCTCGTAATTCAGGAAGGCTCGGCGGCTACGAGGGGCGCGCCCACCCGCCCCGCAGCGTCGGCGATTGCCGCCCGCCGGGCCAGGGGAAGGGCCGCACACCCCTGGTTCTTTCCGGACCGCTTCGCCTCGTACATCGCCTCGTCGGCCTCTCGCAGGAGTTCCGCGAGGCTGACGCCCGGATGGTTGACGGTCATGCCGACGCTCGCGCTGACCGTGACGACGTGCTCATCGATCCGCATGGGCAGCCGGATCGCCTGCAGAAGGCGATGCCCGATGGTCAGCACGTCGCCAGGGTCGTGCACGTCCGGCATGACGACCACGAACTCGTCGCCGCCGAGGCGGGCGACGATGTCGTCCTGACGCACCTGCTGCCTGAGCCGCTCCGCGATGCCGATGAGCAGGGCATCGCCGACCGCGTGGCCGAGAGTGTCGTTGATCTGTTTGAAGCCGTCGAGGTCCAGCATGAGCAACCCGACGGTGTAGTCAGCCGAAATCTCGAGGCCGGCCGCGAGCTGTTCCTCCATCGTCCGGCGGTTGGCCAGCCCGGTCAGCGGGTCATGGCCGGCGCGCCGACGGAGGTCCTCGGTGAGTTTGGCGTTGGTCAGCGCCAGCGAGACCTGCGCGGCGATGACCGACAGCGCGTCGCCGATTTCGTCCGGCAGCGGGTCCGGACTGACGATCCGTACCGCCATGGTGTGCTGCTTGTCGATTGGCAGGGAGATGTCGGTGACGTGACCGCCGGCAGCTCCGCCTTCCGGCGCGGGGCGCGCCCCCGGGTCGAGGTCGATGAACCGAGCCACGGCGCCGGGTACGTCGTCGAGGAGCCGGGACACCGCGGCCAGCGCCTCGTCGCGGGTGGCCTCAGCATTTCCGGCCTGAGCGATCGCCAGTCCCGCCCGCGACAGCAAGCGCTCGCGGGCGCTGGAGCGCACGGAGCGCGAGCTGGCCACCGCGACTAGGTGGGCGATGATGGCCAGCGGAGGAATGCCGGGCAGGACATAGGCC
>NZ_JBFAZH010001363.1:0-1883 GCF_040681735.1 Actinoplanes sp. NPDC051633
CGAGGGCGAGCACCGCCCCGAGCACCGTGCCGAAGACGAGCACCGTGCGCCCGGCGCCCACGGTCGCGCGCCGCTCCCACACCTCGTTGGCCACGGCGGCGGTCCAGGCGATGAGCAGGCCGATCATCCACTGGCCACCGACGGCGACCGACTGCAGCAGCGGCAGGTTGCCGACCTGCGTACTGGCGACGTGGCCCGTCGTGCCGAAATCACCGGTGCCGAAGAGGAACACCAGGGCCGTGTCGGCCAGCGGGAAGACCAGGGTACGGGCGATCCCGGTGAGCCGGCCGGTGAGCAGCCGGTCGATCACGTACGGGATCGGGGTCAGGACGGCGCCACCGGCGGCTGCCACGACGAGCATTTCTCCGGTCGGCATGACGCCGCCGCGGAAGCTCGCGTACGTGCTGAGCGCGCCGGCGAGGGCGAGGGCCGGCACCGCCCACCGGGCGCGGATCGTGCGGCTGAACCGCAGCAGCAGGAGGGGCGCGAGCCACGCCGCGAGTGGGATCGTGGTCTGCATCAGGGTGAAGGGCAGCAGGGCCGCTCCGAGAGCGAGCCAAAGCCAGGACATCATCGGTGCTCCCCGGGTACTTCGTCGTCGATCGCGGTGACCAGGCGGACCTCGCTGTGCGCGTCCCAGAGCTGGTCGAGCAGGGCGCGCAGGGCGGCCTGGTCCAGAACCAGCTCGGTCAGTACCGTCCGGCCGTTCTCGGTGTGGCGGGTGAACTCGCCGAACCGGCGGCGTAGCTCGTTGGCGAGTCCCTCGGAGAGGGTGCCGCGGATGTCCACTCGGTAGCGCAACGTCATGTCGGTCTCCTCGTCGGTCGAGGACGACGATCACGCCCATCGGGGTCGGAACGCACCACCCCCGCGCAGAACCACCCGGGGTGGACGGCTCAGATCAGGCCCAGCCGGCGGCCGCGGCGGACGGCCTCGGGGCGGGAGGCCGCGTCCAGCTTGCGGTAGAGGCTCTTGGTGTAGCCCTTGATCGTGTTGACCGACAGGTAGAGCTCAGCGCCGATCTCGCGCCGGTTGAGTGGGCCCTGCAGTGCCCGCAGGATGGTCAGCTCACGCTCGGTGAGCTGCTCAGCGAGCGCGCCGTCACGGTGCGCCAGGGTCACCGCGCCCCGGCCGATGCGCTCCTGGGCGGAGCGGAGCGCCGCTGCCACACCGGGCAGCACCGGCTCGGTGCGCATGATCTCGTCGGCTTCGGAGAGGGCCGCGGCGGCGGCCCGGCGGTCGCCGCCGGCGAGTTCCGCTTCGGCGCGGGCGGTGAGCGCCCGCACCGACTGGCTCGGGTGGCCGGTGGCCAGGGCCAGGTCCGCGGCGCGGGCGAGGACGGCGCGGGCGCCGGCGACATCGCCGTCGAGATGCAGGACGAGCCCTTCGGCAAGGCGCAGGTACGCGACGGCCGGCGCGGCGGCAACGCCCAGGGCGTCCTCCATCCGGGCCGCCTCGGGCAGGGCGGTGCGCAGCAGCTGCCGTACCTCCTCGATCCTGCCGCCCTTGAACTTCGACACGGCCAGCAGCCCGCAGGCCGTTAACCGGCTGAACGCGGGGAGATCGACAGCGGCCGCCCGGCCGAGGGCGTCGCCGAGCAGCTGGGCGGCCTCGCCGTCGTGATCCATGCCGGTGAGCACGCTGCCGAGTGCGATGCGGGAGATCACCCAGCCCTGCCGGGTGGGATCGGACTCGAGCGCCACCGCCCGCCGTGCCACGTCGAGGGTCTGTGCCGCGGCCCCGCCGGCGTTGACATAGACGGTTCGGAGAGTGGCCGTTGCGGCGCGGTCGGCATAAAGCCATGCTCTGACGCTTAAATGCACTAATGCCTTAAAAAAACATTAAAGTCTAACATACTAGACTTATTTACTTCGTAATTAAGT
>NZ_JBFAZH010001364.1:0-1882 GCF_040681735.1 Actinoplanes sp. NPDC051633
CGAGCGGGCGATCCGCGCGGTGATCTAGGGCAAACGCTCACCCGAATTCCAGAGCCGCATCGAGCAGCCAGTCGGCCAGATAACCGGCGAAGGACGACCGGACGAGCACCAGATAGTCGTCGCCGGACTCGCTCAGCGACAGCAGCACCACGCCGGCCCGCCCGAGCGTGGTCTGCGCGGTCCGCCCGCGGCCGAAGACCCGCGGATGCAGGTCGATCGCGCAGCCCTTCGGGAGGACCTGGCGGACCCGCGCACCGGTCAGCCGTACGATGATCCGCTGCGCCGAGACGTCGGTGACGGAACCGCCGGACGGCAGGGCACCGATGGACAGCCACTCGTCCGGCCCGAGCCAGACCGCCCGCCCGGCGTCCAAATCGACCCAGGTGTTCGGCCCGGTCGGAGGAGCCGAGCGGACATTGAACATGGGGACGTACGGCTGCACCGAGATGCTCACGGCCGGCGACAGCGCGGCGAAGGACGCCGTCCAGGCGTCGAGCGGATGGGTACGCGTCAGCTCAGCCATCGCGGCGGGCTCCTTCCGGATCGACCAGCACCGAGCCGGTGACCTCGACGGGCACCAGGTCGCCGCCGACGGGAACGTGAACGGTCTCGCCGATCCGCGAGCGGCCGCCCCGCACCAGGGCGAGGGCGAACGGCCGGCCGAGCTCGGCGCTGCGATAGCTGGACGTGACGTGGCCGAGCATCGGCACCGGCGGGGCGGGCAACCGGCCGTCGGCGCAGAAGTCGACGATCTGCGAACCCTCGGGCAGCACGGTCCGCCGGTCGACCGGCAGCAACCCGACCAGTTGCTTGCGCATCGGGTCCAGGTTGGCCGCGCGGGTGAAGGACCGCTTGCCGATGAAGTCGGGCTTCTTCTTCGACACCGCCCACGCCAGGCCCAGATCGTGCGGCGTGACCGTGCCGTCGGTGTCCTGGCCGATGATCGGGTATCCCTTCTCGGCCCGGAGCACGTGCATGGTCTCGGTGCCGTACGGGGTGATGCCGTACGGCCGGCCGGCCTCCAGGAGCCGTTCCCACACCGCGACCGCGTACCACGAGTTGACGTACACCTCGTAGGCCAGCTCGCCGGAGAAGCTGACCCGGCCCAGGCGCACCGGGACGCCGCCGAGCTCGGTCTCCCGCAGGGCCATGAACGGGAACGCCTCTTTGGACACGTCGACGCCGGGGAAGAGCGCGCCGATGACGTCGCGGGAGCGCGGGCCGACGACCGGGAAGGTGGCCCACTGTTCGGTGACCGAGGTGCAGTGCACGCGCAGGTGCGGCCACTCGGTCTGCAGCCACTCCTCCATCCAGTCGAGGATCTTCGCCGCGCCGCCGGTGGTGGTGAACACCAGGAAGCGGTCCTCGGCCAGGCGCATGACCGTGCCGTCGTCGATCACCATGCCGTCGACCCCGCACATGACGCCGTACCGGACCATGCCGGGCTTGAGGCTGCTGATCAGGTTCGTGTAGAGCCGGTCCAGCAGGACGGCGGCGTCCGGGCCCTGCACGTCGATCTTGCCGAGGGTCGAGCCGTCGATGATCCCGACCCCGGTCCGCGCGGCGGCGCACTCGCGCAGGACCGCGGCCTCCATGTCCTCGTCCGCCCGCGGGTAGTACCGCGGTCGTTTCCACTGGCCGACGTCCTCGAAGGCGGCGCCGGCCGCGACGTGCCAGTCGTGCAGGGCGGTGTACCGCTCGGGGTCGAAGAGGCGCCCACGGTCGCGCCCGGCGAGCGCGGCGAACGCCACCGGGGTGTACGGCGGCCGGAAGGTCGTGGTCCCGGTGTCCGCCACCGGTACGCCGAGCATCTCGGCCACGATGCCGGAGGTGATCACCCCGGAGGTCTTGCCCTGGTCGTGCGCGGTACCGATCGTGGTGT
>NZ_JBFAZH010001365.1:0-1880 GCF_040681735.1 Actinoplanes sp. NPDC051633
CGGTGACCGGACGCCGTCCGGTCGTGGCCGTTCCGGCGGTTACGCGACCCCGCCGTTGGTGAAGATCGTCTGGCCGTTGATCCAGCGGCCCGGCCCGGCCAGGAAGGCGACCACCTCCGCGATGTCGGCCGGCTCGCCCAGGCGGCCCATCGGGTTCATGCCCGCGATCCGGTCGATCGTCTGCTGGTCCTTGCCGTCCAGGAACAGGGCCGTGGCGGTCGGGCCGGGCGCCACCGTGTTCGCCGTGACGTCGCGGCCGGCCAGCTCCTTGGCGAGGATCGGGCTCAGGACCTCCATGGCGGCCTTGCTCGCCGCGTACCCCGAGTAGGTCGGCTGGCGCAGCCGCGTCACCGACGTCGAGAAGTTGATGATCGCGCCGCCCTCGCGGACGCGGCGGGCGGCCTCCCGGGCGACCAGGAACGCGCCGCGGATGTTGGTGCGGTACATCTGGTCGAGGTTGGCCACCTCGAGCGATGCCAGCGGTGCGAGCCGCATGACGCCGGCCGCGTTGACCACGACGTCGACGCCGCCGAAGCGGTCCTCCGCCGTGGCGAAGAGCGCGGCCACCGCCGCCTCGTCGCCGACGTCCACCTGCGCGGTGATGGCCTGCCCGCCCGCTTTCTCGATCGCGGCGACCGTGGCAGAAGCCTCGCTCTCGTTGCTCGCATAGGCGACGACGACGGCCTGTCCGTCGGCGGCCAGCCGTTCGGCGACAGCCCGCCCGATGCCTCGGGATCCTCCGGTGACGATGGCGACTCGCATTTGTTCCTCCCGAATCAGTGCTATCCACTTCACGACAACAGCGCTACCGAGGAAGTCATTGCGTGATGCCGGTCATGTAACTACCGTGAGGCGTATGACTGCTTACATCGACAACGCCGGCGCCTGGCAGGCGAGTTGGGACCGGCAGCAGGAGGAGTATCTGCCGGATCGCGAGCAACGGTTCGCCGCGATGCTCGACGCCGTGGCCACGGTGACCGACGGCCGGCCGCCGCGGCTGCTCGACCTGGCCGGCGGCACCGGCACCATCTCGCTGCGCACCCTGGCCCGCTGGCCGGACGCGACGGCCACGGTGCTCGACCAGGATCCGGTGCTGCTGACCATCGCCCGCTCGACGCTGCGCGACCGCGCCACCGTCATCGCGGCCGACCTGAACGACCCGGCCTGGACCACGTCGTTGCCGCGGGGCGACTACGACGCCGTGCTCACCGCGACCGCCCTGCACTGGCTGCCCGAGCAGCGGCTCACCACGCTGTTCGAGGAGATTCTCGGCGTGCTGCGGCCCGGCGGCGTCTTCATCAACGCCGACCAGATGCCCGACGACGCCATCCCGGAGCTGAGCAAGCGGTTGCTCGCGCGCGAGGACGCGCGTCGCGAGGCGCGCCAGTCGGCCGGCACGGCGTTGTCGTGGCAGGGCTGGTGGGATCGGGTACGCGAAACCGAGGCGTTCCGTACGCAGATCGCCGAGCGCGACCTCATCTACCCGCCGGGCCGGACCACTCACACCGAGTGGCTGCCGCCCGCGTCCTGGCACGTCGAGGCGCTGCGCGCGGCGGGCTTCACCGAGGCCGGCACGTTGTGGCGCGGCGGGGTGGACGCGGCCGTCGTCGGGGTCCGTTGAGCCATCTAAGATCGTCACATGCCGCTGTCCGGGGAGTATGAGCCGAGCACGTCCGGCTGGGCCCGCAAGCAGGCCGAGGCCTACGAGGCGAGCGACGGCGCGAAGGCGAACACGATCCAGAACCGGCCGGTGGTCGTGGTCACCAGTAGGGGCGCCAAGACCGGCAAGCTGCGCAAGACCCCGCTGATGCGGGTCGAGCACAACGGGGGGTACGTCGCGGTCGGCTCGCTCGGCGGCTCACCCAGGAACCCGGTCTGGG
>NZ_JBFAZH010001366.1:0-1880 GCF_040681735.1 Actinoplanes sp. NPDC051633
GCCGCCGCGCCGCCCGTCGCCGATCGTCGATGGCGCGATGGCGCGCGATCCGGAACAGCCACCCGCGGAACGCCGCCGGATCGCCGTCGAAGCGCCGCAGGTCACGCGCGGCCTGCATCCAGGTCTCGGAGGCGACGTCGTCGGCCGCGTCGCCGACCACCACCCGCAGATACCGCAGGACGGCCGGCTGCAGCCGGCGCCACAGCGTGGCGAAACCAGCCTCGTCCCCGGCGATCGCGGCGGTCAGCGCCCGGGCGAGTTCGTCATCACCTGACACGTCGATCCATCGGCCCCTTGATCCCGTCAAACCCCGGCCGTCCCGGCCAGGCCAGCACGCTACACCCCGCCCGACGGCTCCTCGCACCGACGGACCGCCGCGACGACGTCGAGGATCGCCCGAGAGAAGCCCGGCGGAGCCCGGCGCGGCCGGCTCGGATGTCGCCACCGCACCGACAGCACCGCCAGCACCGCCAGCACCGCCAGCACCGCCCATCGCAGCGCGAACCCGCACAGCACCGCGGTGGATTTCCCTGACTTGTCCGCGATATCTCCCCGACGCTCATGTCCGGGACGATCCGGTCGAATGGACGGAAGAAGGGCTGCCGCCGCGGCCCCGTGAAAGGCGGTGCATGGGTGGCTCGACTGCCGAAGGTGTCGATGCGCAGTCCGGTGCAGCGGTGGATGGCCATCGCTCTGGCCATCACCCTGATCGTGCTCACGGTGGCCGCCGTGCTGGGCAGCTGGCGGCAGACGGCGATCGTGCGGGAGATCGCCGCCGAAAGCACCCGGACCGATGCGTACCAGCAAGCGGTCTACCTCGCCACCCTCGAGGAGTCGCTGCTGCAGGCCGTGCTGAGAGAGCCCGAGGGGGAGGAACGCGACGAGCTCGTCCGCGCCGACCGGCAGACGCTCGTGGCGCTGCGGTCCCTCGGCGCGCACGACGCCGCCCAGGCCGCCCGCAACGCCGCCCTCGCCGATGTGCAGGAACGGCTGCAACCGGCGATCGCGCGATATCTCGCCCTTCTCGACGCCGGCGACGAGGCGTCCGCCCAGGAGCTGCTCGAGTCCGAGATCGAACCGGCCGCCGCCGAGGTCCGCGACGGCCTGCTCGTGGAGCAGAGCCGTCAGTTGCAGGTTTACCTGGACGGCCTGGACCGCGCCGAACGGGACTCCGGCCTGCTGCGTCTCGGTACCCTGCTGGTCTTCCTGCTCGGCCTGCTGGTTCTCGGCGCCGTCGGCTGGCTGAACAACTCGCACCGCCGCACCGTGGAACGGATGGCCGCGCACGACGCGCTCACCGGTCTGCCCAACCGAGTGGCCTTCCACGCCGCCGCCGAGCAGGCGCTGAACTCGTCGACCAGCCCGCGGGTCACCGTCCTGATGCTCGACCTCGACGGCTTCAAGGAGGTCAACGACAACTTCGGCCACCACGCCGGCGACCTGCTGCTGGTCGACGTGGGCCGGCGTCTGCGCAGCGCGGTGCGCGGCGGCGACCTGGTGGCACGGCTCGGCGGCGACGAGTTCGCCGTCCTGCTCGTCGACGACGACCCGGCCGTCGGGGACAACGCCGCCACCCGGATCGCGGACACCATCAACACCCCGTTCCTCATCGACGGCATCACCCTGGACATCGAGGTCAGCATCGGCATCGTCTCGGCCGGCCCGGACGACGACCCCGCGACGCTGATGCGCTTCGCCGACATCGCCATGTACACCGCCAAGGAGCACCACCTGGGCTGGACCCGGTTCGACCCGGGTCAGGCCCACGACACCGCGTCTCGGCTCACCCTGCTCGGCGACCTGCGCCGGGCGCTGGACAACGACGACGAGATCGTCCTGCACTTCCAGCCGCAGGTCTCGGTGGCCTCCGGCGCGGTGAT
>NZ_JBFAZH010001367.1:0-1877 GCF_040681735.1 Actinoplanes sp. NPDC051633
TTCCAAGTTTTAAACAAGGATATATTGCAGTTTAAATTTCCTAAAAACCAATCCTATAAAATATTTGGTAATATACCTTATAACATAAGTACGGACGGCCTTCAGAACGACTTCACGCCGGCCTGGTCGCGATCGGTGAAACCGAGGTGAATGCGCCGCACGCTAGCGTGGTGCGGCATGCAGGCTCGGGCCGACACCGCGGCGGCGTTCGACGCCGGCCGGAGCTCGACGCGATCCGGCTGGTGGTGGTCATCGGGCTGGTGTTCTTCCACTCCGCGCTGGTGTTCGACCCGCAGGCTGACTTCTATGTCCGGAACCGGGACACGACGCCGGTGACGACCGTCCTGGCCGCTCTGGGCGTGGTGTGGGCGATGCCGGTGCTCTTCCTGATCGCGGGACTCGGGGCGTGGCATTCGCTACGCCGGCGCGGCCCGGCCGGCTTCGCGACCGAGCGGCTGCTGCGGCTCGGCGTTCCGCTCCTGTTCGTCACCGTCGCGCTGACCCCGATACCGCAATGGTTGCGCCGCCGCTCGGATCCCGGGTACGACGAGTCCTACCCGCGCTTCCTGCGGCGGTTCTTCGACGTCCACCTGGAGTGGCCACGGTTCCCCTTCGTGCTGCAGGGACCCGACTTCGAGACCGGTCATCTGTGGTTCGTGCTTCTGTTGCTCACCTTCTCGCTGCTGCTGGCGCCGGCCGCCGGCGGGGCGCTCGGCGCCCGACCGGCCCGGGTAGTGGACCGGATGGCCGAGGCGGTGGTGCGGCGGCGGGGCCTGGTCCTGCTGCCGGCCGTGCCGGTGGCGGCGGTGTGCGCCCTGTTCGGGATCGAGCAGGGCTACGGGGTATGGAGTCGGGCGGCCTATCTCCTGTTCTTTGGGTACGGCCTCCTGCTGGCGGCCGACGAGCGGTTCCGCACGGCGATGCGCCGTGCCGCGAAGCCGGCCGCCGTGCTCGGCGTCGCGCTGTTCGCCGCCGCCATGGCCGGATTTGCAAGCGTCGACGATCCGCTCACGGCGATGACACTGCTCGCCACCGGCGCCCGTGGCTTGTACGGCCTCGCCGGCTGGTGCTGGCTCGTCGCCATCCTGGGCTTCTCCGACCGGCCACAGCGCGCCGCGACGGCACGGACACGACCGCAGCAGCCCCGGGCGTACCGCCGCCTTGCCGCCGTCGCACTGCCCTTCTATCTGCTGCACCAGCCGATCATCGTGATCGTGGCTGATCAGGTGGTCCGCCTGCCCGCGCCGATCCTGGTCAAGTACGTGATCATCGTCGCCGCCTCGCTGGCGCTCACCATCGCCGCGTGTGATCTGGTGGTCCGCCGCACCCGCGTGACCCGCGTCCTGTTCGGCATGCGGGCGCCGCGTGAAGCCGAAATGAAGGAATCACGCCCTAGCCTGCCTCCGACCGAACCGTGAGAGGCCGCGTATGACCACTGCCGATGCCCGCCTCGATCCATCGCCCTGGCGCGCTCTGAGCCGCCGGTGGCCGGCCGCCCTGGGACTGGCCGTCGCTGTCGTGCAACTGGCGGCGGGCGCCGGCCGTGACGATGTCTCCTTGGTGCTGTTCGTGGCGACCCTCTGTTACCTCGGCGCCGCTGCTTTCGAACGGCCCTGGGTCGCCTGGGCAGGAATCCCGGTCGGTGTCCTTGTCGCCAACGCCACCGAGTGGGCCGGGTGGCAATGGTGGGTCGGCGTCGCTGCGCTCGTACCCGTCCTGGTGCTCGCCGGCATCGTGGCGCGGGCACCTCGGGGCGCCATGACGGCACAGCTCGGCGCGGTCATCGGGTACGCCGCGCTGGCGGTGACGGCGCTCTACCTCGGGCCACGTGCCGGCCTTGCCCTCGCCGGCGCGGCACTTGTCGCCCACGCGGTGTG
>NZ_JBFAZH010001368.1:0-1874 GCF_040681735.1 Actinoplanes sp. NPDC051633
GCTGCGCGCGCACGCCACCGACGCGGCGGGCAACACCGTCACGATCACTGAGATCCGGGCGTACGCGGTCGGCTAGCCCGACCACCTGGCGGGGCGGCGGTTGATCGCCCCGCCAGGTGGCGTACCCCGGTGGCGGGCTGCGGCGGCCGTCCCCGGATCCGTATGCTTCCCGAGTTCTGATCCGGGGAGGGCCACCATGTACCAACCGCCGCAAACGCCGTGGAACGCGGCGCCGCCACCACCGCCCGGATACGGCGGCGGGGACGGGACAGCGATCGCGGTGACCGCGAAATACTGGTGGCTGAACTTCATCTACGGCCTGTTCAAGCCCAACCTGGTGGTCGACGGGCGGCCGGTCCCGGCGGTCTGGGGCCGCAATGTCGTGCCGGTGCCACCCGGGCAGCATCACGTGCACGTCCACGTGCCGTACATCCTGCCGCCCCGCATCGGGGTCGCTGAGACGGTCGTGCCGGTGTATCCGGGCCAGGTGGTGGAGGTGGAGTACCGGCCGCCGGCGATCGCGTGGCTCGGCGGCTCGATCGGACCGGCGCCGCAGAAGGTGCGCGGGGTGGGCGGCGCGATCGCCCTGATGATCGTGCCCCTGGTGCTCCTGCTGTGCATCGTCGGCGGGATCGTCGTCGCGGCCCTCAACGACGACTCCGGCGACCCGGTGGCCCGGCCGCGGGCCCTGCCGCAGGAGCCGTTCCGCCCGCCGACGGACGAGCCCGAGACCGCCGCGCCCGAGACCGCCGCGCCCGAGACGGCCGCCCCCGGGTCCGCCGAGCCGGCCGCGTCGGACAAGCCCACGCTGCGCCCGGTCCCGGCCCGCACGTTGGTCGGTCCCACATTCGCGCCCGGCGAGGACACCTACACGATGGATTTCACCGGCTGGCCGTTCGCCTTCCGGACCCCCGGCACCTGGGGCTGCGCGGGCGGCAACGTCGACCTGCCCGACGCGAAGGGCTGGGTGTGCATCGACGAGGGCAACCCGGGCAGCGGTCAGAAGGTGCAGATCATGCTGCGGCCGTGCCCGGCGCCGTGCGGGAAGGCCGAGCGCGACCGCCTCACGAAGCAATGGTTCGACCCGGGTGCCAAGGGCAAGGTGTTCGACGAGCGCACCACGTACGTGGAGACGCCGGCGGACGCCAAGGGCCGCTACACCCTCGACATGAGCCACTTCTTCGCCGCCGGGTCCGGTGGCACGCCGCAGTGGCAGGTCGGCATCGGGGCGTTCACCCCGCCGGCCGGCAAGGCGGACATCCAGAAGATCTTCAACGACGTCCTGACCCAGACGGGCTGAAATCCGGTCGACCCGCCTGCCTCGAACCTCTACCCTCGCCGTGGAAGCCATGATCGGGAGGAGGGATCGCGATGCGTGCCGTCGTCGTTCCCTCGCTGCGTTTCGAGTTGATCCTCGTGTCTGGTGTGCCCGGCTCCGGGCGCGCCACCGGGGCCGGACGTCCCTGACCGCACCCTCATCCTCAGCGGATGCGGGCGGTCCGGGTGGCGCCGTCCACCGTCGGATCATTCGTGAAAGACCACCATCATGCGCGTACGCAATCTCGGCATCCTCGCCCACGTCGACGCCGGCAAGACCACCCTGACCGAGCGGATCCTGTTCGCCACCGGCGCCACCTACAAGCGCGGCGAGGTGCACGACGGCACCACGGTCACCGATTTCGACCCGCAGGAACGCAACCGCGGCATCACCATCTTCGCCGCCGCGGTCAGCTGCGACTGGGCCGGCCACCGGCTCAACCTGATCGACACGCCCGGCCACGTCGACTTCTCCGACGAGGTCGAGCGGTCTCTGCGCGTGCTCGACGGCGCGATCGCCGTCTTCGACGGCGTTGCCGGCGTCGAACCGCAGAGCG
>NZ_JBFAZH010001369.1:0-1874 GCF_040681735.1 Actinoplanes sp. NPDC051633
GGCCGGCTTCGCGTCGGCCTGCCAGGCCTTCGGGCATCGCGAGCTGCTCGGCGTGCTGAGCAGCTTCGGTCTGGTGCGCGAACCGGTCGTCACGGTCCAGGGTTGACGCCCATGCGACTGGCCGACTACCTCGACAAGGGCGCGTCGATGGGGCAGGACGCGCCCTGCCTCACCACCGACGGGCGGACCAGGTCGTATGCCGAGGTGCGGAAGCTCAGCTTCCGCGTCTCGGCGGCCCTGGCCGCCCGTGGTGTGGGGCCCGGCGACCGTGTCGCGGTGCTGTCCGCCAACGATCCGACGGCGTTCACCTGTGTCTTCGGCATCAGCCGGGCCGGTGCCGTCTGGTGCCCGATCAATCCGCGCAACGAGGCCGCGGAGAACCGGGACCTGCTCGCCCTGTTCGGCTGCAAGGCCCTGATCTATCAGGAACGGTTCGCGCCGCTGGTCGAGCGGATCCGCGGCGAGCTGCCCGAGCTCACGACGCTGGTGTGCCTCGACGACCCGGCCTCCTGGGAGGAGTTCCTGAGCCTGGGGGTCGAAGAGGTCGATGTGCCGGCGCTGGACGACCTGGCGATGGTCGTCGGGACCGGCGGCACCACCGGCCGGCCCAAGGGCGTCGAGCTGACCGGGACGAACCTCGAGACGATGACGGCGATCACGCTGATGAGCTACCCGTTCGGCGAGCGCCCGGTGTATCTCGCGCTGGCCCCGCTCACCCATGCCGCCGGGGTGCTGTGCTTCCCGATCCTGGCCAAGGGCGGCGAGATCGTCGTCATGCCCACGCCGGACGTCGGGGTGTTCCTCGCGCTGATCGAGCGGCACCGGGTCACGCACACGTTCCTGCCGCCCACGCTGATCTACATGGTGCTCGCCCACGAGGACTTCGACCGTACGGATCTGGGTACCCTGCAATGCTTCTGGTACGGCGCGGCGCCGATGTCGGTGGCCCGGCTCGAGGAGGCGTTGCGGCGGATCGGCCCGGTGATGGGCCAGCTGTTCGGCCAGACCGAGGCGCCGATGATGGTCTCCACGATGGCCCCGGCCGACCACTTCCGCACCGACGGCACGGTCGCCACCGAGCGCCTCGCCTCGGCGGGACGGCCGTCGCCGCTGGTCACGGTGGCCATCATGGATGCCGGTGGTTCGTTGCTGGGCCGCGGTGAGGTCGGCGAGATCGTCGTCCGCGGCTCGCTGGTCATGCGCGGCTACCACCGGGATCCGGAGGCGACCGCCGCCGCGTCGGCCCACGGCTGGCACCACACGGGCGACATCGGCTACCTCGACGACGACAACTTCCTGTTCATCGTCGACCGCGCCAAGGACATGGTCATCACCGGCGGCTTCAACGTGTACTCCACCGAGGTCGAGCAGGCGATCATGCAGCACCCCGCGGTGCAGGACTGCGCGGTGATCGGGCTGCCCGACGAGAAGTGGGGCGAGCGGCTGACCGCCGTGCTCCAGCTGCGCGCGGGCGCCACCCTCGAGCCCGCGGAGATCAGGGCGTTCGTGAAGGACCGCCTCGGCAGCGTGAAGACCCCGAAACAGATCGAGGTCTGGCCGGACCTGCCCAGGTCGAAGGTCGGCAAGATCCTCAAGACCGACCTGAAGTCGCGGCTGGCGTGATCACCGTGACCACCTCTAGCGTGATCACATGTCTGTGCTGCAGGACCTCGCCGACGCGCTGAGAAGTGGCAGCGTCGAGATCGTCGACCTCACCTCGCCGCTGTCGTCCGAGACGCCGATCCTGGGTCTGCCCGAGCCGTTCGGCCAGACATGGCCGTTCTCGCTCACCGAGATCAGCCGCTACGACGAGCGTGGCCCGGCGTGGTACTGGAACAACATCTCGACCGGCGAGCACACCGGCACCCACTTCG
>NZ_JBFAZH010001370.1:0-1872 GCF_040681735.1 Actinoplanes sp. NPDC051633
CCCCGCCCAGCGAGATCTCGAAGTCCCAGAGCGCCGGGTCGAGCTGCCGCCACGCGCGCTCGCCGCGGGTGGCCTGCCAGAAGCGGATCGGGACCCTGGTGAACAGGGCGTCGCCGTTGCCGCGCGCGGCCTGCAGCTTGCGCATCTCGCTGCGGCGGTAGCTCGCCCACAGCCTCTCCACGCGCAGCTTGACCTGCGACGGCACCAGGGCCGCCCGGCGCAGCTTCAGGCTCCAGGCCGGATCGCCGGCGCGCCGGGCCGCGGCCAGGGCGCCGAAGCGGGTGACCAGCTCGGCGCGGTGGGCCCGGACCTCCTGCATGCGGTAGACGGCGGTCTTGTTGCCGGGCGGGTAGGCCAGTGGGTGGCGCAGCGACCGCCGGAACGTCGACTTGTGGTCGCGCAGATGCGCGCGCACGCCCTTGAGCTGCACCTCGGCGTCGCCGATCCGCCACGAGTCCCGCTCGCTGCCGCGGGTCACGAGCCCGACCAGCGTGACCTCCCAGCCGGCCGCGGCGGCGGACCGGGCCTCCTTCTGCACGCGAGAGTCACCCTCGACGCCGTTGTCGACGAGCATCACGACCCGTCCACGACTCGGCTTCGGTGGCACGCCGTCCGACTGCCGGAGGTCACCACTGGAGAGGGTCTGGGTCACGCTGTCGTCTCCGATCGGGTCACTGCCTCGTGGCGGCACCGGCACTCAACTCTCAACTGCGAACTCTCAACTGGCGGCGGGGCGGGAGGTTGCGTCCGGCGCGCGCGGCGGCCACACGGATTGGTAGATCGCGTCCAGCACCGTAGCCTGCCGGTCCCACGTCCATCCATCCAGAAGTCCGGGTTCGTCATATCCAGCCCGATATTTCCCGTTGTTCGCGAGAACCGCCCGCACGGCCTCCACATAACCGTCCCGGTCGCCGGCCGGGAAGACCTCACCCAGCCCTTTTTCCCTGACCGTTTCGGACATGGTCCGCACGTCGCTGACCACCATCGGCAGGCGGGCCTGCGCGTACTCGAAGAACTTGTTGCTCAGGGCGATCTCATGATTGGGCAGGTGCAGCAGCGGGCTGACGGCCAGGTCGGCGGACGAGATGTAGGACACAACCTGATCATGGGGTACGTAGTTCAGCACGTGCACCCGGTCGGCGACGCCGAGCTCGGCCGCCCGCGCGAGATGCTGGTCGGGCACCGTCCGCGGGCGGTTCGGGTGGACGCAGATCAGCGCGAGGTGCACGTCCGGCAGGTCGGGCAGCGCCTCGACGGTCAGGATGGTGTTGCGGGCGATGGAGAGGCCGCCGCAGTACGCGATCAGCGGCGTCGCCGCGTCGATCCCGCAGTCCGCGCGCAGGTCGCGACCCGGCGTGTCCTTCTCCGTGGTCGCCTCGCCGCTGGTCGGGCAGTTCATCACCACCGCGGGCAGGGCGGGCAGGTGGTGCTCTTCGCGCAGCAGCTCGGCCAGCGCCTCCGAGACGGTGACCACGGCGTCGGCGTAGGGGGCGTACTCGCGCTCGTAGTCGATCTGCGCCGGGAGCCAGGTCGGGCGGGTGGGGTAGGGCGAGAGGCCCGGGACGTACTCGTGGGCGTCCCAGACCAGCTTGATGTCGCGGCCGCGGGCGGCGGCGCGGACCTTGGCCCGGGCGGCGACGCCCAGCACCTTGTAGTCGTGGGCGTGCAGGATGTCCGGCTCCCGCTCGTCGACGACCTTGCCCATGGCCAGCTCGTAGTCCCAGAAGCTCGGGTCGAGGCTGCGCCAGCTGCGGTTGCCGCGCAGCGTGCGCCAGAGCCTGATCTGCGCCTTGGTGAGCAGGGCGTCGGCGTTGGCCCGCGACTCGGTGGCGCGGCGCAACTCGCGGGAGCGGAAGCGTACCCACAGGTTGG
>NZ_JBFAZH010001371.1:0-1871 GCF_040681735.1 Actinoplanes sp. NPDC051633
AAAAAGCCAAAAAATCTCATCGTTAAATACTTTTAAATGCACTATTAATAAATAAATGATAAAGTGAAAATGTAACATCATCCCCACACATCATCTCGGGATCGACGATCTGCTGAGCCGGTCACCCGTGCACCTCTCGCGCGGCCAGCGGCAGCGGGTCGCCATGGCCCGTGCCATCGTCCGCCGCCCCGAGCTGCTGCTGCTCGACGAGCCGCTGTCGAACGTGGATCCGAAGATCTGGGCCGAGCTGCGCGGCGAGATCGTCGCGCTGACCAAGCGGCTGGGGATCACCACGGTGTACGTCACGCACGACCGCCCGGAAGCGGTGGCGATGGCCGATCGGATCGTGTTGCTCGAGCGCGGCAAGGTGACCTGGGCCGGAACTTCTCCGTTCGAAGGTCTGGACACCATCAGTTAACAGTCCTAATAATTAGGCATGCGTCGATCTCTGGTATTGGCCTTGGCCGCCTCGCTGGTGGCCACCGGTTCGGTCGTGTATCTCGCGTCCAGCGCGGGCGCGGCAGCGGCATGCCTGACACCCTGGAGTGCCGCCACGGTCTACGTCGGCGGTAACGAGGCCTCGTATCAGGGGCACAACTACCGGGCCAAGTGGTGGTCGCAGGGCGACAACCCGGCCACCCACAGCGGTCAGTGGGACGTGTGGGCCGACCAGGGCGCCTGCGGCGGCACGACGCCACCCCCGAGCGACCCGCCGCCGTCGAACCCGCCACCCAGCGATCCGCCGCCCCCGACCGACCCGCCGCCCACCGACCCGCCGCCGAACACCGGCCTGCCGAAGCACGCGCTGATCGGCTACCTGCACGCCAGTTTCGCCAACGGCTCGGGCTACGTGCGGATGGCCGACGTGCCGGCCGACTGGGACATCATCAACCTGGCGTTCGGCGAGCCGACCAGTCCGACCTCCGGCGACATCCGTTTCACCCTCTGCCCGGCGGCCGAGTGCCCCGGCGTCGAGACCGAGGCGAGCTTCATCGCGGCGATCCGGGCGAAGCGCCAGGCCGGCAAGAAGGTGCTGCTGTCCATCGGCGGCGCCAACGGCCAGGTGCAGCTCACCACCACGGCCGCCCGGGACGCGTTCGTCCGGTCGGTGAGCGCGATCATCGACCGATACGGCCTGGACGGCGTGGACGTCGACTTCGAGGGCCACTCGCTGTCGCTGAACCCCAACGACACCGACTTCCGGAATCCGACCACCCCGGTGGTGGTCAACCTGATCGCGGCGCTGCGCTCGCTGAAGGCGCGCTACGGGAGCGGGTTCGTCCTCACGATGGCGCCGGAGACGTTCTTCGTGCAGCTGGGCTACCAGTTCTACGGCCCGGGCCCGTCGAACTCGCGGGACGCGCGGGCCGGCTCGTACCTGCCGGTGATCTACGCGCTGCGCAACGACCTGACGGTGCTGCACGTGCAGGACTACAACTCGGGCCCGATCGTCGGACTCGACGGCCAGTACCACACGATGGGCGGGGCCGACTTCCACATCGCGATGACCGACATGCTGCTGGCCGGCTTCCCGGTGATGGGCGGCGCGACCTTCCCGGCGCTGCGCGAGGACCAGGTGGCGTTCGGCGCGCCGTCCTCGGTCAGCGCGGGCAACGGGTACGTGGGTCCGGCGGGCGTCCAGCAGGCGGTCAACTGCCTGGTACGCGGTCAGTCGTGCGGCGGCTACACCGTCCGAAGTGGTCTGAACCCCGGGTTCCGTGGCCTGATGACGTGGTCCATCAACTGGGACCGCTACTACGGCTGGGAGTTCCGTACCAACCACGAGCCGTTCCTCAACGCCCTGCCATAGCCCTTCTCGGCCCCCGAGGACTGGTTAACAAAGAATACAAGAAAATATTTACAAAAAATCA
>NZ_JBFAZH010001372.1:0-1870 GCF_040681735.1 Actinoplanes sp. NPDC051633
GATCAGCACCACGTCGTCGCCGAGCCGGACGCCGGCCTCCTCGACGGCGTTGACGGCACAGGCCAGCGGCTCGGCGAGCACCTGATCGAGGGGGACGGCCCCGGCGGGACGGCAGTGGGCGGCCTTGGCGACCACGCGTTCCGCGAAGCCGTGCGACGTCACCCAGGCGCCGACCGGGGTTCCCACCGCGGGCGCCCCGACGTCGCGGCCGGCGGCGACGACCGTGCCGCTGACCTCGTGGCCGAGGTGGCGCGGGTAGCCGGCCGGCTCGGTGCCGGCCCACGCCGCCAACTCCGAGGTGCACACTCCGCAGGCGGCGACCTCCAGCACGACCTCGTCGGGCGCGGGCTCGGGCGCCGGCACGTCGGCGATCTCGAACCGCCGCGGCGCGGTGAGGACGGCGATCCTCACGAGAAGACCACGATGGCGTACGGCCCGAGCCCTCGCAGCGCGACCGTGTGCCGGTAGCCGCGCTGCTCGGCGCGCACGTGGAGCGTGGTCACCCGGCCGTCGCAGAAGTTCGCCGACGCATTCGTGTACCGCCGGGACAGGCTCACGGTGAGGTCGGTGTCGAACGGTCGCACGCAGTCCTCCTCCGGGTCGTAGTCGTAGTTGACCACGTGCACGGCCGACCGGCCGTCCGGAAGGCGCATGACGTTGGTGGCGAGCGCATCGCCGGCCACCTCGACCTGTCGGCCGTACTGCAGGAGGCGGTCGAGGTCGTCGTCGACGGCGGCCCGCACATTGGGGTGCGCGCGCAGCGACGGCTCGCCGAGGTCGCCGGTGTGCACGATGTAGCCACCGCCGGCGAGGTACGCGTGCAGGGCCGCTACCTGGCCACCGGTGAGCGCGGCGCACCCGGGCAGGATCACCTCGTCGTAGCCGTGGAGGTCTTCGCCGGTAACCCGGTCCGGGGCGGTGACCCCGTCGGGGAACAGCACGACGTCGAACGGGACGCCGGCGCGGGCCAGCCGGCCGACGACGGTGCGGTACGGCACGGCGATGCTGTCGTCCCGTGCGTTGAGAAGGTTGTCACCCACATCGGCGAGCGCTACGAGATCGAAGTTGCCGGCCACGTCGTACACGACGGCGATATCGTTGCCGCTCACCGGTGCGAACAGGTCCTCGTGGCCGGCGAGGAAGTCCTGGATCTCGCGAAGCAGCGCGTGGGGCGCATGGAACGAGTCCTGGATGGTCGCGCCCATCCACGAGCCGTACGGCACGGCCATGCTCGCCCCCATCGCCGCCGCCTCGTACAGAGACAGCCGCAGCAGGTCGTACCCTCTGCCCCGGCCGAGTTCCCCGGCGAGCTCGGGGATGACCCCGCCGTACGGGTTCTCGACGACGATGACGTCCTTGTCGCCCGCGAAGCCCGCCACGTAGCGGTACCACTCGGGCTGCCGGTGGGCGGTGTTGCGCATCTCGGTGACGATGACGTCGACGTCGTCGGCCAGCGCCAGGTACTGCGGATCCATGTTGAAGAAGTTGCCGGACACGCGGACCTCCCGGCCGTGCTCCCGCGCGTATGCCCGCGCGTAGCCGGCCAACTCCCCGAAGTGCCGCCGGATCGCGTCGCACTGGTAGCGGTGGTAGTCGCGGTACAGGGGAGTGTCGAGCTGGTCGGTGGTGAAGTCGTACCCCCGCTCCAGGAGCCACCGTCCGTAGTGGAACGTCGCCAGATCCACCCCGGCGAGCGCCTCGGGCCGATCCGGCCGCTGCGCGAGATGTTCGCGAAAGCCCCGCATGCAGTCCTTGCAGAAGCAGCCGCCGTACTGGAACGACCCGATCGGCAGCTCGGACTCGTCGAGCTGCACCCCGTCGACGCCGGCATCGATCTGGATCCGGATGACGGCCTTGAGGTATTCGCGCC
>NZ_JBFAZH010001373.1:0-1864 GCF_040681735.1 Actinoplanes sp. NPDC051633
CCGCACGATCGTCGTCGCGGTCACCGGTGACGTCCCGCTCGACGAAGCACGTGATGACGAGGGGATCCTGCCCCGACCGGTGATCACATCTCGAAGCGACTGTCAGCCGCCGACGCGGACGAGAGACCACGGCAACCCACCTCACTCGGAACCGGAGGGTGGGCACGCGTCTTGACCCGTTGCGAGATTTTACCGGCGGCCCGGGAAATCGCATCCGGCAGCGCCGCGACATTTTCGGGCTCCGAGATTTCGGAGGGCGGCGTGTTTACCCCGTAAACGTCCGGGCACCCCGACGAGCGAGGTCGTGCAGACCATCCCCCTCGTCATCGATGCACCACCGGAGCAGCCATGAGTTCACCATCGCACTCGACCAACTCCGGCTCTCGCCGCTGGCAATCGGACGCCGGAACCGACCAGCGTGACCATACACCACATAGGACGGACGCGGCGGGCGATCAAGGCCCCGGCTCGTCCGCGGCCCGCACCGACCGGGAGTCGGTTCTGGCGCGGGAGAAGGACCGTTACGGCGGCATCAAGTGGGGTTCGGCCTTCTTCGGCTGGCTGACCGCCACCGGCACCGCCGTCATCCTCACCGCCGTGCTCGTGGCCACCGGCGCCGCCGTCGGCCTCTCGACGGGCACCGACACCTCCGAGGCGCAGGCGCAGGCGCAGGCCTCGCAGCGGGCGGGCTCGATCGGTGTGGCCGGCGGCCTGCTCCTGCTGGCCGTCCTGCTGATCGCCTACTTCTGCGGCGGCTACGTCGCGGGCCGGATGGCTCGTTTCGACGGCGTCAAGCAGGGCATAGCCGTATGGGTCTGGGCGATTGTCATCGCCGTGCTGGTCGGCGTCGCCGGCGCCGTGGCCGGCAGCAAGTTCGACATCCTCGACAAGGTCGGCGGTTTCCCCCGGCTGCCCATCGGCGGCGGCGATGTGACCACCGGCGCGATCATCGCCGCGGTGATCGCCGTGATCGCCGCCCTGGTCGGCGCGATCCTCGGCGGCCTGGCCGGGATGCGGTTCCACCGCAAGGTCGACCGGGCCGGCCTCGGCCACTGACCTCAGGCACCACGCAGCAACCCGAGGGGCGTGCCCAGTCGCGCCCCGGACCACCCATGCCCTGCGCACGACGCAGGACCACCGCAAGGAAGGATTCTCATGATCACGCGCGACGAAATCCACCAGGTCATCGGCTCGGACGTCTACGACAACGACGGCGACAAGATCGGCTCGGCCGGCCAGGTCTACCTCGACAACGAGACCGACAACCCGGTGTGGGTCTCGGTCAAGACCGGGCTGTTCGGCACCAAGGAGTCCTTCGTACCCCTCGACGGGGCGAAGCTGAGCGGCGACCGCCTCGAGGTGCCCTTCGAGAAGGCGCGGGTCAAGGACGCCCCCCGCATCGACGTGGACGGCGACCTGAGCCCGAGCCAGGAGGAGGAGCTCTACACCTACTACGGCCTGTCGGGCGGCGGCTACACCACCGGCAACGACTACCGGAACACCCGCAGCGACACGGACATCGACACCCGCACCGACACCCGCACCGACACGGACACCCGCACCGACCGCGGCGACGCGTCCGGCCGGTCGGACGACGCGATGACCCGCTCCGAGGAGCGCCTGGTCGCGGGCACCCGCACCGAGCAGGCCGGCAAGGCGCGGCTGCGCAAGTACGTCGTCACCGAGCAGCAGCAGGTGACCGTGCCGGTCACCCGCGAAGAGGTGACCCTGGACCGTGAGCCGATCACCGACAGCAACTCCCGCGACGCCCTGGACGGCCCGGCGATCACCGAGTCCGAGCACGAGGTGACCCTGCACGCCGAGCGGCCCGTCGTGGACACCGAGGCCGTGCCGGTCGAGCGGG
>NZ_JBFAZH010001374.1:0-1864 GCF_040681735.1 Actinoplanes sp. NPDC051633
CAGAGCGTGACGCTTTCCGTCGTACCCCCTGTCTCAGCGCGGGTTGCCGAAGAAGTCGCTGCCGCTGCCGTCGGCCCACTCGGTGCCCGGATCGCGGATCGTGACCCAGCTGCGCCAGGGGCGTCAGCGGTAGGTGACACCGGCGAGCCGGACGATCCAGTGGTCGGAGCGGCGCCGGGCGTCGAGCGCCTGAGCGACCTCTTCACGGGCGACGGCGCGGCGGAAGCCGCCGAGCGCGACGACGTCGACGCGCACGACGCCTTCCTCGCCGGTGGCCTGAATGCGCGAGTGCAGAACGCCCTGTTCGTCGAGCAGTTCACGTACGGCGGCGACGGTGACGCGGGTGGACCATGTCTGTTCTCCTCAACTCTCGAAAGCGCGTTCGACGACGGCGGCCTGCTCGGCTTCGCCGGCCCGGAAATACCTGCCGGTTGCCTCCAGGGAAGCGTGGCCGAGCAACGCCTGGATCTGGGCGGGGTCGGTGCCGGAGCGGCGCAACCTTGTCGCGTACGTGTGCCGCAAACGGTGGGGCCGAAGCCCGGGCAGGTCGGCGTCGGCGCCGACAGCCAGAACGACCTGGGTGATGCCGGAGACGGTGAGCCGGCCGCGCTGGCCGAGCCACAGCGGACCGGGTTCGCGACCGCGCTCCTGCAGCCAGGCACGGATCGCCTGCCTGCCGTCCTGCGGCACCGGGACGAACCTGACCTCGTCACCCTTGCCATGCAGCCGCAGCCGGTCCGTGCGCTCGGTGACCGCGACGTCGTCAAGGTCGAGACGGGCCACTTCCTCGACTCGCGCCCCGGTGGTGCGCAGCACCTCGATGATCGCGTGGTCGCGTACGCCGCGGCGGCGGGCCGCCCGGGACACCCGGCCCTCTTCCTCGCGGCTGAGGGCGTCCGGCTCACCGGGCCGCGGCACCCGGACCCGGGCGACGCTGAGCCGCAGCGAAGCGCCGTGCTCGTAGAGCAGGCTGACCGCGGCCAGGCCCTGGTTGATGGTGGACGGCGAAGCCTTGCCTTCCAGCAGGTGCCGACGCCAAACGGTGACCGCACCCTCGGCGCCGATCTTGTCAGTGAACGCGTCCGGGTGCGCGTCGGTCTTGCCGGTCAGCCAGGTGACGTACGCGCGGGCCTGGCGCCGGTAGGGGGCGACGGTCTTCGGAGCTAGCGTGCAGCGGTCGAGGTAGGCCTCGACCGCGGTCAATGCCCGCTCGGCCCGCGCGGCGACGTCGGTGCCGGGCCGTAGCTCGATGATGTTGGCGCTCACCCGGCGTCCTCGTCGGTGCCGTCCCTGCCTGGCGAGTCAGCCGGAGCTCCGCGCATGCGGGCGAGAACGCCATCGGCGGCCCGTGTGGGATCGTTGATGAAGCCCAGCAGACCGCCGTCGCCGGCAGGGTTGAGGTCGATGGCCTCCAGCCCGCGCACGTCGGCGCGGCGGTGCGCCTCGAACCCGCCGTCCTGCAGGGCGAGCACGGTAAAGGCGCGGGCGTCGCAGTTGGTGTTGTCGCAGTACGGCTCGATGCGGCCGGGGTCGGGCAGGTCGCCCAGGAAGTGCGGGACGATACGGGAGCCGCAGAACGGGCAGTGCACGGTCCCCTCCGGCTGGCGGCGGCCACAGGGTTCGGTGCCTGCTTCCCAGATCGGACGACCGTCGGCAGGGTTCGTCATGCCTCACTCTTTCTTATCCGCTGAGTTGCGGGCCGCAAGGTCGCCAGAACCGCTTATCCACTGAAATGCCACCGTACTCAGCGGATAGAGCTGCTTATCCACTAAGTGTATCGGGACCGGCCGGCGGTGGTTCGGCCCTCGCCGTCCCGCGGGGCGGCGAGGGCTTCCACGTCACATATCCCGAGCCTGGGTTACCC
>NZ_JBFAZH010001375.1:0-1863 GCF_040681735.1 Actinoplanes sp. NPDC051633
CTGACCCGCCGCTGTGTCTACAAGCCGGTGCGCGGGGAGCGGCCGCTCTGGGACTTCCCGGACGGGACCCTGGCGGGGCGGGAGGTCTCGGCGTACCTGGTGTCGCAGGCGACCGGGTGGGGGCTGGTGCCGCCGACGATCCTGCGCGACGGGCCGCTGGGCGTGGGCGCGTGCCAGCTGTGGATCGACGAGCCCGACGACGCCGAGGCGCTGATCGGGTTCGTGCCGGCGTGGGACGTGCCGGCCGGGTGGCTGCCGGTGGCGTCGGCGCGGGATGAGGACGGCGACGCGTACGCGCTGGCGCACGCCGACGACGAGCGCCTGGCCCGGCTCGCCGTGCTCGACGCGGTGATCAACAACGCCGACCGCAAGGGCGGCCACGTGCTGTACGCACCCGACGGCCGCATCTACGGCGTCGATCACGGGGTCAGCTTCCACGTCGAGAACAAGCTGCGCACCGTGCTGTGGGGCTGGACGGGCAAGCCGCTGCCGGCCGACTCGGTGGAGACGCTGACCGCGCTGCTGGCCGCGCTGGACGGGACGCTCGGCGCGACGCTCGAGGAGCACCTGACGATCTCCGAGGTGCAGCACGTGCGGTTGCGGGTCAAGCGCCTGCTGCGGGCGGCGCGCTTCCCCAAGCCGCCGACGGACTGGCCGGCCGTCCCCTGGCCCCCGGTCTGACCCCACCCCGCCGTGCCGCCACCATCTCCGCTCCTGGACGTGGCTCGGCGTCCGGCGCCTCCACCGCCGTCGTCGCGGAGAGGTCTCGATCACTGCGCCCGGATTTTGCCCCGGGGCCTGGCTAGGCTCGCTGCATGGACGCTTGGGTGGGGCATCAGGTGCCGGAGCTGCCGGGCCGGCCGGCCGCGCTGCGGCTTTACGACTCGGCGCGGCGGGCGGTCGCTGAGACCGCGCCGGGGGACGCCGCGACCATGTATGTCTGCGGCATCACGCCGTACGACGCCACCCACCTGGGCCACGCCGCCACCATGATCACCTTTGACCTGGTGCAGCGGCAGTGGCTCGACCACGACCGCCGGGTCAAGTACGTGCAGAACGTCACCGACATCGACGATCCGCTGCTCGAGCGCGCCGCCCGCGACGGGGAGGACTGGGTGGTGCTGGCGATGCGCGAGACGGCCCTCTTCCGCGAGGACATGGAGGCGTTGCGGATCATCCCGCCGGCCCACTACGTCGGCGCGGTCGAGTCCATCCCCCGCATCGCCGACCACGTGCGCGAGCTGCTGGCCTCCGGTGCGGCGTACACGTTGGAGGACGGCACCGGCGACGTCTACTTCTCGGTCGCGGCGGCACCCCGGTTCGGGTACGAGTCGGGTCTGCCCCGCGACCAGATGCGCGTGCTGTCGGCCGAGCGTGGCGGCGACCCCGACCGGGCGGGCAAGCTCGACCCGCTCGACCCGCTGCTGTGGCGCGGCGCCCGTGACGGCGAGCCGGCCTGGGACGGCGGCGACCTGGGCCCCGGCCGCCCCGGCTGGCACATCGAGTGCGCGACCATCGCCCTCGGCCTGCTGGGCCCGCGCATCGACGTCCAGGGCGGCGGCAACGACCTGCTGTACCCGCATCACGAGTGCTCGGCCGCGCACGCCGAGGTCCTGACCGGTGAGGAGCCGTTCGCGGCGCACTACGTGCACGCTGGGATGATCGGCCTCGACGGCGAGAAGATGTCGAAGTCCAAGGGCAACCTGGTCTTCGTCTCCCGCTTGCGGGCCGACGGCGTCGACACGATGGCGGTGCGGCTGGGCTTGCTGTCCGGCCACTACCGTGAGAACCGCGAGTGGACCGACGACGTGCTCAAGGCGGGGGAGCAGCGCCTGAGCCGCTGGCGGGCAGCGGCGGCGGCCC
>NZ_JBFAZH010001376.1:0-1862 GCF_040681735.1 Actinoplanes sp. NPDC051633
GGCTCGCGGTGATCGCCCAGCTCGAGGTGACGACCGCGGACGGCCGGGTGCACACCTTCGCCTCCGACGGGTCCTGGACCGCCCGGGAGAGCACGGTCGTCAGCGACGACCTCTACGACGGTCAGAGCGTCGACCTGCGGCGCACGCCCGGCGAGAAGGCGCCGGTGGTGGTCCTGGACAGCGACCCGGGCGTGCTGGTGGCGCCGGACGGGCCGCCGATCCGGGTCACCCAGGTGCTGCCCGCGGTCGCGGTGACCACCTCGCCGTCGGGCCGGACGCTGGTGGACTTCGGGCAGAACGTGGTCGGGCGGCTGCGGCTGCGGGTGCGCGGCCATGAGGCCGGCCACGAGATCACGCTGCGGCACGCGGAGGTGCTCGAGGACGGTGAGCTCGGGGTACGCCCGCTGCGCACCGCCAAGGCGACGGACACCTTCGTACTGGCGGGGCCCGACGAGGTCACCCTCGAGCCCGAGCTGACCTTCCACGGATTCCAGTACGTCGAGGTCACCGGGCTCTCCCCGGAGGAGGCCGGCGACATCGAAGCGGTCGTGATCCACTCCGACCTGCGCCGCACCGGCTGGTTCACCTCCTCCCACGAGCTGCTCAACCGCTTCCACGACAACGTCGTGTGGGGCATGCGCGGCAACTTCGTGGACGTGCCGACGGACTGCCCGCAACGCGACGAGCGGCTCGGCTGGACCGGCGACATCCAGGTCTTCTCCCCCACCGCGAGCTTCCTCTACGACAGCGCCGGCTTCCTCACCAACTGGCTCGCCGACCTGGCCGTCGAACAGCAGAAGGACGGGTCGGTCCCGTTCGTGGTGCCGGACGTGATCCGGCAGCCCGGCCCGTCCGCCGCCGCGTGGGGAGACGCCGCCGCGGTGGTGCCATGGGTGGTGTACGAGCGCACCGGCGACCGCGGCCTGCTCGCCCGGCAGCTGCCCAGCATGCGCGCCTGGGTGGACCGGATCGCCGGGCTCGCGGGCGACGATCACCTGTGGTCCGGCGGCTTCCAGTTCGGCGACTGGCTCGACCCGAACGCCCCGCCGGAGGACCCCTTCCGCGCCCGCGCCGATCCCGACGTGCTGGCCACCGCACACCTGGCCCGCTCGGCGGAGATCGTGGCGCAGGCGGCCGCCGTGGTCGGCGACGACGACCTGGCCCGGGAGTACGGGGACCTAGCCACCGAGGTGCGGGCGGCGTTCGCGGCGGAGTACGTCACGGCCGGCGGCCGGGTGCTGAGCGACTCCGCGACCATCTACGCGCTCGCGCTGCAGTGGGCGCTGCTGCCGACACCGGAGCAGCGGACGCGAGCCGGCCGCCGGCTGGCCGACCTGGTGCGCATCGCCGGGTTCCGGATCGGCACCGGGTTCGTCGGCACGCCGCTGATGGCCGACGCGCTGGCCGACGCCGGCGAGACCGAGGTCGCGTACCGGCTGCTGCTGCAGACCCGGTGCCCGTCCTGGCTCTACCCGGTGACCATGGGCGCGACGACGGTGTGGGAGCGCTGGGACAGCATGCTGCCGGACGGGCACATCAACCCCGGCCAGATGACCTCGTTCAACCACTATGCGCTGGGCGCGGTCGCGGACTGGCTGCACCGGCGGGTGGCCGGTCTGGCGCCGGGCGAGCCGGGTTACCGTACGCTGCTGGTCCGTCCACTGCCGACCACACACCTCACCAGCGCGTCGGCGACCCACCTGACCCCCTACGGCGAAGCCGCCGTGGCCTGGGAACGCGCCGGCGGGTCCTTCCACCTCACGCTGGCCGTGCCGGTCGGCACGACCGCGCGGGTGCGGCTGCCCGGCGCGGACGACGAGATCGAAGTGCGGCACGGCCGGTACGAGTGGACCGTGGACGAC
>NZ_JBFAZH010001377.1:0-1860 GCF_040681735.1 Actinoplanes sp. NPDC051633
CCGGGCGCCGCCCGCAAGCTCTTCCCGGACGCCTGGGTGGTCGGCACGCCCGCGGAGGCGGCCGCCCGGGAAGAACGGCCAGTCCCGCACGACCGGGACCGCGTGGCTGGCCGCGCCCTCGACGAGTCCGACGTGGAAGCTCTCCCGCACCGAGGAGCTGAGGATCGTGCCCACGCCGGTCAGCGCCGCGGCGACGTCCTCGGTGTGCCCGGCGAGCTCCACGGCGTCGCCGAGCTCCTTGACGTCCTTCAGGAACGCCCGCTGGTACTGGCGGGCCGCCCCGCTGACCTTGCCGTTGAGGTCACTGCCGATCAGCAGCAGGCGGTAGCGGTCGTCCTCGGCGCGGAGCAGCCGCAGCACCTCGATCGCCCAGCGCGGGTCTTTGGCGACCGCGCTGATCCCGACCAGCCCGAGCGTGTACCGGGCCGAGGCGGGCTTCGGGCGGTCGTACCCCTGCAGGTCCATCGCGTTCGGGATCGACCAGACGCGCGTCGTCTCGGTCAGGTGCGGCAGGATCGGGGTCGTGTAGTCGCGCAGGTGATCGGACACGAAGACCAGGTCGTCCACCCGGCTGAGGTCGGTGACCTGCGGCCAGGCGGTGAACACCTCGAAGCTGTGCAGCCGCACGATAACCCGGGTGCTGCCCGGATCGACCAGTGACAGCAGCCCGGCCGCCGGGGTGAGCCAGTCCACGAAGACCGTGTCCGCCCAGTCGAGCAGGGGGCGCAGGGCCGCCTCGGCGTCGCTGCCGAGACCGTTGTCGACGCCCAGCACGTGCTCGTTGAAGCGCAGCGGCTGCACCGACGCCTTCTTGAGCCGCTCGTCGCTCTGCGTGTCGAAACTGCGCACCTCGAAGCCGTCGTGCTGCTCGTAGCGGGTGCGGATGGCGCTGAGGAAGTTGTCGTTGTTGCGGTAGAGGAACAGCAGCCGATGTGGACGATCGGCCGCGAGCGGCACAGCGGCCGGTAGCGGCACAGCGGATCGGCCGCGGGGCTTGCCCAGCGCCTTCATGGTCGTGCTCTGCATCATCGGCGTGAAGAACGGGACCGGGTCGGGCGCGGCGGGGGAAGTCAGCGAGTCGTAGTGCGCGACCCGGTTGAACATCAGGTCGGTGGCGCGCAGCGCCGACGCGGCGGCCGCCCGCTTGTCGCCCTTCGCGAGCGCGGCGTCGGCGGAGGCGAACTCGGCGCTGACCGCCTCGAGCAGGAACGTCGGGGTGCGACCGGCCCGGAACTCGTCCAGCACGGGCTGCGTCAGGAAACGCGCACGGCGACGCGGCTGCGGCAACGTCTTCGCCACCGCCGTGAGCGTCGAGCCGGCCTCGTCCGGGAATCCGGCCCGCGCCAGCCCCTCGGCGACCTGGCGGGCCAGGGGCAGCCGGGCCCGGTCGGGCAGCGGCGCGCGCAAGGCCGACTGCCACGCGGCCCGGCCCACGCCGGTGCGCTGCACCCGGGCGCCGGTGGCGCGAACCGCGGCGGCCCGGCCGTAACGCTTGGCGCGCCCACGTACCGCCTGCTTCGCGACCTCGAGCGAGGGACCGCTCAGCAGGGCGCGCCGCAGCGAGCGCCGGAAGCCCTGGGCCGCGCGGATCTCCACCTGCTTCAACGCCGGGGACAAGCCCATCACCGCGTCGGCCGCGCGATTGCGCTGGGCCAGCTGCCACACCGTGTGCACGGCCGGCGGGTCCAGCGCCACCAGCACGTCCGCCTCGGCGGCCGCGCGCCGCAGCCGCCCGTCGCGCTGGGCCCGCCGCCAGAACTTCTCGCCCGCCGTGCCGGAGCCGGGCGACTTCAGGACGGGGGTCGACCGGGTCGTCACCGGCAGATCGGCCGCGCCCTCGGCGAAGCCGCCGAACAGTGT
>NZ_JBFAZH010001378.1:0-1859 GCF_040681735.1 Actinoplanes sp. NPDC051633
GGCTGGAGATCGAGCGCCGGGTCCGCGACGGGCTGCTCGAGATCGGGCGCAAGCTCGACATCCCGCCGCTGGTGACCAACGACTCGCACTACACCTACGAGTCGCAGTCCGAGGCGCACGACGTGCTGCTGTGTGTGCAGACCGGCAGCAACATCGCCGACCCCAACCGATTCCGGTTCGACGGGAACGGCTATTTCGTCAAGTCGGCCGAGCAGATGCGCGCGGTCGACTCGTCCGAGGCGTGGCTGCAGGGCTGCCGCAACACGCTGCTGGTGGCGGAGAAGGTCGACACCACCGGCATGTTCGACTTCCACAACCTGATGCCGCGGTTCCCGATCCCCGACGGGCACACCGAGGAGTCCTATTTCCGGCACGTCGCGTTCGAGGGGTTGCGCCGGCGGTTCCCCGACGGCATCCCGGACACGCACGTGAAACAGGCCGAGTACGAACTCGGGATCATCATTCAGATGGGCTTCCCGTCCTACTTCCTGGTGGTCGCCGACTTCATCCAGTGGGCGAAGAACGAGGGCATCGCGGTGGGCCCGGGCCGTGGCTCGGCGGCCGGTTCGCTGGTCGCGTACGCGATGGGCATCACCGACCTGGATCCGCTGCCGCACGGCCTGATCTTCGAGCGGTTCCTCAACCCCGAGCGCGTCTCGATGCCCGATGTCGACATCGACTTCGACGAGCGCCGGCGCGGCGAGGTGATCCGTTACGTCACCGAGCGGTGGGGCGAGGACAAGGTCGCGCAGATCGCCACGTTCGGCACGATCAAGGCCAAGGCCGCGATCAAGGACGCGTCCCGGGTGCTCGGCTACCCGTTCGCGGTCGGCGACCGGATCACCAAAGCGCTGCCGCCCGACGTCATGGGCAAGGGCATCCCGCTGGCCGGCATCTTCGACTCCGACCATAAGCGGTACGGCGAGGCCGGTGAGATCCGGACGCTCTACGACACCGACCCCGACGTCAAGAAGGTGATCGACACCGCGCGGGGCATCGAGGGCCTGATCCGGCAGACCGGTGTGCACGCGGCCGGGGTGATCATGAGCGCCGAGCCGATCATCGACCACATCCCGCTGATGCGCCGCGCCTCGGACGGCGTCATCATCACGCAGTTCGACTACCCGACCTGCGAGACGCTCGGCCTGCTCAAGATGGACTTCCTGGGCCTGCGCAACCTGACGATCATGACGGACGCGCTGAAGAACATCGAGCTCAACCACGGCAAGCAGGTCGACCTGCTGTCGTTGCCGCTGGACGACAAGGCGACCTACGAGTTGCTCGCCCGTGGCGACACGCTCGGCGTCTTCCAGCTCGACGGCGGCCCGATGCGCTCGCTGCTGCGGCTGATGAAGCCGGACAACTTCGAGGACATCTCCGCGGTGCTGGCGCTCTACCGGCCCGGCCCGATGGGCGCCAACTCGCACACCAACTACGCCCTGCGCAAGAACGGCCAGCAGGAGATCACCGGCATCCACCCCGAGCTCGAGAAGCCGCTCGAGGAGATCCTCGGCCCGACCTACGGCCTGATCGTCTATCAGGAGCAGGTGCAGCGCGCCGCGCAGATCCTGGCCGGTTACTCCCTCGGCAAGGCCGACCTGCTGCGCCGCGCGATGGGCAAGAAGAAGAAAGAGGTCCTGGACAAGGAGTACATCCCGTTCCGGGACGGCATGGTCGCCAACGGCTACAGCGAGGCGGCGGTCAAGGCGATCTGGGACGTCCTGGTCCCGTTCGCCGACTACGCCTTCAACAAGGCCCACACCGCCGGGTACGGCCTGGTCTCCTACTGGACCGGCTGGCTGAAGGCGAACTATCCGGCCGAGTACATGGCCGGGCTGCTGACCAGTGTCGGCGACGAC
>NZ_JBFAZH010001379.1:0-1852 GCF_040681735.1 Actinoplanes sp. NPDC051633
GGGACACCTCGCTGAGCACCTGGGCCAAGCGCCTGCCGGCGAACTGCGACGGCTGGGTCTACTTCAACAACGACCAGAACGGCGCGGCCCCGCGGGACGCCGCCACGTTCAGCCGCCTGGCCCGCCGGGCCGGGCACGACGTTACATAGGATGACGCGGTGCACAACCTCGTCGAGCTGAACGGCCGGACCCCGACCGTGGACGAGCTCGCCTCGGTCGCCGCCTCGAACTACGGTCACCTGACCCGGATGCAGGTCCGCGGCGGCAAGGTCCGCGGCATGGCGCTGCATCTGGCGCGGCTCGACGACGGCAACGAGGCGTTCTTCGGGCGGCGCGGCGACGTGGAGGAGGAGCTGCGGCTGCGGTCGTGGATCCGGCACGCGCTCGGCGATGCGCAGGACGCTTCGGTGCGCGTCGCGTACACCGTGGAAGGGGTTTTGATCCAGGTGTCGGACCCGGCACCGGACGACCCCGGCCCGGCGCTGCGGGTCCGCACCCAGGAGTACGCGCGGCCGTGGCCGGAGCACAAGCACGCCGCGACGATGGGCCTCTGGTACGCGCAGCGCACGGCGCGGGCGGCCGGATACGACGACGCGCTCTTCACCGGCCCGGACGGCCTGGTCAGCGAGGGCTCGCTGTGGAACGTGGCGTTCTGGGACGGCGCGCAGGTGGTCTTCCCGCAGGCGCCGATGCTCAAGGGCGTCACGATGGTGCTGCTGCAGGTCGCCATGTCGATGACCGGGGTGCCGTGGACGATGCGGCCGGTGCGCCGCGACCACCTGCCCGACCTGCTGGCCGCTGCCTCGATCAACTCGAGCTGCCCGGCCCGGCCGATCGCGAGCGTCGACGACGTCGTGTTCTCGGAGCAGGACAAGCTGGTCGAGGCGCTGCGGACGGCCTGGGACACCGTCCCCTACGACGAGATCTAGGTTCTAGTCCTCGAGCAGCTCGATCAGGGTGGTCGCGTTGCGCTGGGCGTAATCGGTGTAGCAGTTGTTCATGAACACCTGGACCCGGTCGGTCTCGGCGGCCAGCTCCTTGAGCCTCGGCGCCCACTGGCTGAGCTCGTCCCGCGAGTAGTTGTAGCCGAACTTCTCGTGAATGTCCTTGCTCGTCCACTTGTCGCTGTGGCCGTGGAAGCGCACCACCGCGAGGTCGGAGGTGGCGGCGACCACCGGCGGGATCGACGACTTGTGCCCCTGCGGCATGTCCACGCAGACGAAGGGCAGCCGGTGCGCCCGCAGGAAGTCCAGCGTCTCCTCCTGGTTGGGGCCCTCGAACCAGGAGGCGTTGCGCAGCTCGAAGACCGGCCGCAGCGGCTTGCAGCGAGCGGCGACCTCGAGCATGTACTCCTTGTTGGACTTGCGGATGCCGAACCACGGCGGGAACTGGAAGAGCAGCGCGCCGAGCTTGCCCGCCTCGACCAGCGGGTCCAGGGCGCTGAGGAACCGGCTCCAGATCTCTTCGTACGACTGCGGCGGCAGGTCGGCGGGGTAGACGTTCTTCTTGCCGGTCTCCGGCCGCAGATCCTTGTAGATCGACGACACCTTGGTCGGGTGGCCGGTCAGCAGGCTGAACGCCTTGATGTTGAAGGTGAAGTGCTCCGGGGTCCGCTCGGCCCACAGCTTGGTGGTCTGCTCGCTCGGCGGCCCGTAGTAGGTGGCGTCGACCTCGACCACCGGGAACTGCCGGGCGTAGTAGGCCAGACGCTTCTCCGGATTGTCCGCGGTCTGCGGGTACCACCCCGAGTCGAGCAGGGTCCGATCGGTCCAGGAGGCGGTGCCTACCTCGATCATCGTTGAACGGTAGCCCGGAAGCCGCCCCGGAAGCGACCGGTCCGCCGACCAACTGG
>NZ_JBFAZH010001380.1:0-1850 GCF_040681735.1 Actinoplanes sp. NPDC051633
CGTCGTCGACGGGCTCGATCTGCCTGAAGTGCAGGCGATGCTGCGGCACGCCGGAGTGGACCTCAGCGATCTGGCCGAGGCCACCGGTCACCGCGGAGCAGCCTGACCGCCGTCGCGCACTGCATTGTCGCCGGCTACGTGTCCGACCACTGGGCGAACACGGATTCGCCGTGCTCACGTTTCGGAGCGGGGGCCGGGTTGCGCACGGTCATGACGAAGCGGCTGGCCGGTAGAGCCGGAATGCGGCGCAGGGAGATCGTCAGGTCCTGGTCGGGCACGTCGTAGTCGAGCCGGGCGAGCCGCGTGGCGAAGGCGGACAACAGCGCGAGAGTGACGTCCTCGCCAGGGCAGCGGTGACCCGTACGCGCGTCCCCACCGCCCTGCGGAATCAGCTCGTCCCGGTCCGGCGCACGACCCACAAAACGTTGCGGATCGAACCGGTACGGCTCCGGCCACAGCGCCGCGTCGTGGTTCTGTCCGTAGATATCCAGCAACACCAGCGATCCCGCCGGAATCTGCACGCCACGCCAAGTGAGATCCCGAGCCGCGCGGCCACCGACGAACGGAGCGAACGGGTAGAACCGGCGCAGCTCCTGGGCGAAGGCCACCGAGTACGCGAGGTCGCCGTCGCGAAGTGGGTTGCGCTGCTCGGGCCGGCAGTGCAGGGCATGTCCCATGAACGCGACGAACCATGAGACGGCGACGGTCGGCCGGATGATGTTGAGCAGTTCGACGGCTGCCCGCTTGGGCTCCAACAGCGCTCCGTCGGTCCCGATGTGGTGGGCCACCACCTCCAGGATCGAACCGGGCGGCACGCTGGTCGTACCCGCCCGCACCTGCTCGATCAGCGTGGTCAGCCACCGTTCCCGGCGCCCGCGGGCCCGGCGGGCCCGCCAGTGCCGAGGTCCGAGCGTCGCGAAACCGTCGACCATCGCGGTGAGATCCGCCGCGGTCCGAGCCACCTCCCCGCGATGCAGCGGAACGCCGGCCCAGTCGCAGACCGCCCGAGTGATGATCTTGGCCGCCTCATCGAACAGCACCACGGACGGCTGGGCCGCCCAGCCCTCGGCCGCCTCATCCCATGCCTGCCCGGCGTGCTGGACCAGTTTCGCCACCCGGCCGGGGTCGGTGAGCAGCGACAGGAACATCGCCTTGCGGTTGCGATGGTCCTCCCCATCGAGGGTGTGGATCGCCCCATGTCCGAACAGGGTGCCCTGCACGGGTTCCGGAATCGCGGCCCGCCGCACATGCGACTCGTCGTAGAAGAAGCGCACCGCTTCCGGGCCGCGCAGCGCCACCGCGCGCCGCCCCATCACCCGGGTGTGCACGGCATCGCGGGCGCCGGCACGGCGCCACAACCCGGGCAGCCAGGCGTAGCCATCCAGCGGGAGTCCTACAGTGTCGTCAAGCGGCGGACGCCGGCGTCTTGGCATGGCGTCCGTGTGCCCGGTGAGCCGCGGCGAAAACGCCCTGCCCGGACGTTCCACGATCATCCAACGCAGCGCACGTGGCGCTCGCAGACCGAGCAAGCATCGGAGAGTGGCCGTACAGTCGCACCGTGGAGTTACGGCGATATGCGGAACCGGACCGGCAGCTCACCCTGGCCCTGGAGGCCGACCCGGAGGTCGTGCGCCATCTCGGCGGCATCGTCGACGCCGACGGCGCAGCCGAGGTGCATGAGCGGCGCATGGCGGCCGTGGCCGACGGCGACTTCTTCTACACGATCATCCCCGACGGTGGATCGGAGCCGGTGGGGATCGTCGCGATCTGGCGGGGTCTATGGGAAGCGCAGCCCATCCACGAACTCGGTGGAATGCTCCTGTCGAGCTTCCACGCCCGAGGCATCATGC
>NZ_JBFAZH010001381.1:0-1848 GCF_040681735.1 Actinoplanes sp. NPDC051633
TCGGAGAGGGTCTGGTGGTGCGGCGGTACCGGGCGCGGCGTGGGGTTGGTGGTCGTGCGGTAGACCGACGGTGGCGGTGGGGGCCGGCCGCCCGGCGCCAGGTGCAGGCCGGTCAGCATCTCGCGCAGTTCCTCAGCGGTGGGCCGGGCGCGCGGATCGTTGGCCATGCCGTACCGCAGCACCTCGGTCATCGACTGCGGCACGTGCGGCAGGTCGGGGATCGGCCGGTTGAACAGGTCCATCAGCGTGATCAGGCTGGGGCTGCGGTCGGTCTCCCAGCGGGGCGGGTGGCCGCGCATCACCGCGTACAGGGTTGCGCACAGTGCGTAGACGTCGACCGCGCCCGACGGGGCGTCGTGGCGGAACATCTCGGGCGGCGCGTACGCCGGGGTGAGCACCTCGAGGGTGACCGACGAATCGCGCATCTCACCCAGCACGGCCAGGCCGAAGTCGGCCAGCACGGCCGGGTTGAAATGGGAGTAGAGGATGTTCGCCGGCTTCACGTCGCGGTGCAGCACCCCGTTGGCGTGCGAGTGCACGAGGGCGTCCGCGATCTTCACGCCCAGGTCGCGGGCCTCCACCGCGCCGAGCGGCGAGATCCGCATGCGGTCCAGATAGGACCCGTCGCAGAGCTCCATGATCAGGTACGGGTGCTGGTCGACGGTGACGCCGACGTCGAAGAGGTCGACCACGTGCGGGTGGGACGACATGCGCCCGGCGGCCCGTGCCTCGCGCAGGAAGCGGGCCTGGTCGCGCGGGTTCTCCAGCGTCCGGTTCTCGACCTTGATGGCGACCTCGCGGCCGACGGAATCTTGCGTCGCCCTGTAGACCGTGGCGTACCCACCGCGGGCCATGACGGACAAGCCAGACATGCCTGGCACGTAGGGAGTGGGCAGAGCGCCAGGCGGGGTGTCCGTCACGGTTATGAAAATACGCCAGGCACGGGTGAGAGTGCGGGTGGCGCGATGGGCATCCGAAGAGCATCTCGCAACTCGACCGCCGCGGCCCGTTCCCCGACCTGTTGCGTGGAGTACGCGAGCCGCACCGCTTCCTCCGCCGCGGCCCGGGCGTCGTCCATGCGACCCGTCGCGGCCAGCACCCGGGCAAGCACACACGCCGTGACGACGCAGCTGCGCACATCCTCGGCCGGCACGTCCTGGGCCCGCCGGATCCACGCCAGCGCGGCGTCCGGCCGGCCGTCGGCGAGCAGGGCCGACGCGTACGACGCCAGCGCGTGCCGCCGCGAGAAGAGCAGCGAGGGCGAACCGGTGTCACTGGCGATCGGCGCGAGCAGCCCGACGGCGGTCGACGCGTCCCCGGCGCGCAGCCGCGCCTCGGCCAGCAGCACCCGCGGCCCGACCTGAGCCGGCGCGAGCGGGTTGTGCGGCTCGACGGCGGTCATCACTCGGCGGGCGTCCGCCTCGGCCGCCACCACGTCGCCGCGCTGCAGCTCGACGAACCCGCGGATGGTCCCGGCCATGCCGAGCAGCAGCGGATGACCGGTACGCCCGGCGTGGCCGAGCGCGTCGGTGAGCAGGTCCCAGGCGTGGTCGTACTCGCCCAGCCCCCGGGCGATCGCGCCGCGCACCACCAGCGCCAGGCCACGCCCCCAGTCGTCGGAGACCGCGGCGAACTCCTTGTACGCCTGCCGCGCCTCCTGATCCGCCTCGTTCAGGTCGCCCTGCTCCGACGCCGCGTACGCCTCGACGGCGCGCAGCGTGCCCACCGCCCAGCCCTCGCCGACCCGCTCACCGAAGGGCAGGAAGATCCGCGCCAGCCGGCGCGACTCCGCGAGACGGCCGGACAGCAGCCGGGCGAAGGCCGCGGTACCCCGCAGCCAGGACCGGC
>NZ_JBFAZH010001382.1:0-1846 GCF_040681735.1 Actinoplanes sp. NPDC051633
GCTGCCCCAGCGGTTGTTCATGACGACGTAGCGGCCCTGGATGGTGGTGGTGCCGAAGGGTTCGCAGATGCGGGTGTCGGCGCTGGCCGGACCGGCCACGGCGACGGCGATGATCGAGCCGGCGGCCAGGATCACGGCCGCGGCCGCAGCGCGTAAGGCGCGTCTCATGGGGACTCCTCGGGGGCGGGGGTTTTGGGAGCGCTCCCACATTACATTGACGGCAATGATTGCAAAAGAGAACTGCGACGATGGAGTCATGATCGAACGACCGCGGATCCGGATCAACCAGCTCGGGTATCTGCCGGACGCGCCCAAACGGGCGGTCTGGGTGACCGACGCGCTGCGGCCGGCGCCGTTCACCGTGCGCGATTCCACCGGCGCCGAGGTGTTCCGTGGCAACTCGCAGCCGTGGCCGCAGCGTCCGGAACCCACATCCGGGCTGCCGGTGCACGTCTTCGACCTGACCGCCTGCACGGCCACCGGTCAAGACCTCCGGCTGGTCGCCGGCGACGATCGCAGCCATCCGTTCCGGATCGCGGCGGACCTGTACGCCGGCCTCGCCCGGGACGCGTTCCGGTTCTTCTACCTGCTGCGGTCGGGGTGCCCGATCGACGAGGAACGCGCACCGGGATACGGCCGCCCGGCCGGGCACACCGGCGACGCCGCGGTCCCCGCCCTGACCCTTCCGGGAAGGTTCGACGTGTCCGGCGGCTGGTACGACGCCGGCGACTACGGCAAGTACACGGTCAGCGGCAGCGTCGCGCTCTGGCAGCTCCTCCAGCTCGTCCGGCGGGGCGCGGGCGACAGGACGGCCGAGGTGGCCGAGGAGTGCCGGTGGCAACTCGACTGGATGCTGCGCATGCAGGTGCCGCCGGGCCATCCGCTCGCCGGCATGGCTTTCCACCGCGTGCACGGCACCGAGTGGTCGCCGCTGCCCGGCCGGCCGCACGAGGACCCGACCGAGCGGGTGCTGCACCCGCCGTCGACGGCGGCCACCCTGCACCTCGCGGCGGTGGCGGCGCTGGGCGCCCGGCTCCTAAATGACGATCGCCTGCTTACCGCCGCGCGGACGGCGTGGCGCGCCGCCCGGGCCCATCCCGGCCTGATCGCACCGGACGACCAGGGCCGGCACGGCGGCGGCCCATACGGCGACCCGCGGCTCGAGGACGACTTCTACTGGGCCGCCGCCGAGCTGTGGCTGGCCACCGGCGACGACGAGTACCTCGGCTTCCTGCTCGCCTCGCCGGAGCACACGGCCGACGTGTTCGACCTCGGCGGCTTCGACTTCGACCGGGTCGGCGCGCTCGCCCGGCTCGATCTGGCGACCGGGCCGCGACGGATGCCCGGGCATGACGACATGGTCACGGCCGCCGCGGAGCGCCTGCTGGCCCTGCAGGCGGGGCAGCCGTGGGGGCAGCCGTACGCGCCGGCGGAGGGCTGGCACTGGGGGTCGAACGGCCGCGTGCTCAACAATCTCGTCGTCCTGGCCACCGCCCACGAGATCACCGGTGAGCGGCGGTTCCGCGACGCCGTGGCCACCGGCGCCGACTATCTGCTCGGCCGCAACGCCCTCGGGCAGAGCTACATCGTCGGCTACGGCACCGACGCCAGCGCGCACCTGCGTACCCGGCAGTTCGGTCACGACCTCGACCCGGCCCTCCCGCCGCCACCACCCGGCGCGCTGGCCGGCGGGGCCAACTCGATCCCGACTCCGGGCTGGCCCGCCGACCCGCGGCTGGACGGCCTCCCGCCGCAGTGCCGCTACCTCGACGAGCCGACCTCGGAGACCACCAACGACATCTGCATCCGGTGGAACGCGCCGCTGGCCTTCATAGCGGCCTATCTG
>NZ_JBFAZH010001383.1:0-1845 GCF_040681735.1 Actinoplanes sp. NPDC051633
CCGAAACCCGCAGCTGAAGTGGTCATGGAGATGCACCGGACCGGTGTCCCGCCGGACGCGGAGTCGCGCGTACGCCGCGCGGCTGTCTACGGCTCCGGCCGGTAGTCCGGCGCCGGAACAGCTCGCCGGCTTGACGGCTGGATCCGCCGCCAGATCGGCGTTTCCGAAGTTCGCGGAGTTCGTGACACAGGTCGGCGCGGCCACGAGTGCCGGGACGCTGCGGGGCGTACAGCAGACGGAGCTCGCCCATTGGACCGGCGGAACCCGGCCGCGACCGCTACAGGACGCCCCGGTCCCCTGGTAGCGGTCATGGGGTGCCAGAGCGCGGCCGATCCTCCCGCGGAACTGGCGCTCCGGGTGCCTCCAAGGTCGTTCTGGATGCGTCGAGCATCGTCGTGTCCTCCACCACGCGTCGGTCCTTGAACAGGATCAGGAACAGCACCAGCACGACGCCAGCGATGGCGGCCGGGATGATCCAGATCTGGGTCCAGTTGTGACCGTCGGCGGTAGCGAAGCGGTCCACGATGGGGCCGGCCAGGAGCGAGCCGATCAGGATGCCCACGCCGTACGTGGCCAGGGTGATCAGCCCTTGGGCCGCGCTGCGGAATCGCTGACCGGCGAACTTGTCGGTGTAGATCTGCCCGGCGACGAAGAAGAAGTCGTAGCAGATCCCGTGCAGGACGATGCCCAGCAGGAGCATCCAGTACAGGCTTCCGGCGTCGCCATAGGCGAAGAAGACGTACCGCAACGCCCAGGCCGCCATGCCGACAGCCAGCGTGAGCTTCACGCCCAATCGCACCAGCAGGAACGGCATGAGCAGCAGGAACAGCACCTCGGACACCTGCCCCAGCGACTGGACCGCGGCCGCGGAGCGCACGCCCGCCTCGTTGAGGAACAGGTTGGTGAAGTTGTAGTAGAACGCCAGGGGAATGCAGATCGCGATCGAGGAAAGGAAGAACACCAGGAAGGAACGGTTCTTCAGGAGACCGATCGCGTCGAGCCCGAGGATGTCGCGCACGGTCGCCTTCTCGCCGCGCCGAACCGGTGGGGTGGCGGGCAGCAGGAAGCTGAACACGCCGAGGATAAGCGACGCGACCGCGGCCATCCGGAAGGTCAGGGCGAGCGTCCCTGCCTGTTCCCAGGCCAACCAGCCGATGATCACACCGGCCACGATCCACCCGATGGTTCCCAGCACCCGCACCGCCGGGAACTGCTTCTCGGGATTGGTCATCTGGCGGAACGACACGGAGTTCACCAGCGCCAGCGTCGGCATGTACAGGATCATGTAGGCGAGGATGACCGGGAAGAACGCCCCGAACGTCTCCATCGTGGACGCCCAGTACAGCAGCGCGGCGCCGGCGATGTGCAGGATGCCCAGGACCTTCTGGGCGGAGAAGAACTGGTCGGCGATCAGTCCGACGATGAACGGCGCCGCGATGGCGCCCAGGGACTGGGTCAGATAGGCAAGGCTGATCTGGCTTCCCGAGGCCGACAGGGTCTTGGCGAGGAATGTGCCCATGGTGACGAACCAGGCACCCCACACGAAGAACTCGAGGAACATCATCAAGGAGAGCTTCAGGCGCGTGGCCGTACTGATCCTCCCCCGGGGCTGAGCTGTCGAAGCGGTCATGGTGGTGCCTCCCTCAACAAAGTGGTCGTGCCCCGTGGGCGCTTCCCGGCTGGGATGGGTACTCATCGGCCCGTCGCCCATCCGGTGTCAGGCGACGAGAAAGGGTCGTAGGGGTGCGGTGAAGACAGAGGCGGTTCATGCAGCTACCTCCACCCAGGTGTCGCTGGCGGCGGACCTCAGGACGGCATCGGTGACGACGGCGGCCCGCAGGCCGT
>NZ_JBFAZH010001384.1:0-1844 GCF_040681735.1 Actinoplanes sp. NPDC051633
GCCTGCACCCGGCGGGAGATGTCCTCGGTCGCCTTCGCGGTCTCCTGCGCGAGGTCCTTGACCTCGCCGGCCACAACGGCGAAGCCCTTGCCCGCCTCGCCCGCCCGGGCTGCTTCGATGGTCGCGTTGAGCGCCAGCAGGTTGGTCTGTTCCGCGATCGAGGTGATGACCTTGATGACGGTTGCGATCTCGCTGGACGACTCCCCCAGACGCGACACGATGCCGTTGGTGGCCGCGGCCATCTGCACCGCCCGCGCGGCCACCTCCGAGGCCTCGGTGGTGGAAACGGAGATCTCCCGGATCGACGCGCCCACTTCCTCCGAGCCGGTCGACACCACCTGCAGGTTGTCCGAGACGGCCTCCGCTGCGGCCGCGACCGATCCCGCCTGCGCCGAGGCGTCGGTGGCAGCGGCCTCGACCGACGTGGAGACGGCGGTGAGCTGCCCGGCGGCGGTCTGCAGGGTGGTGGCGTTGCCGCCGAGCTGGACGACGTCTTCGCGGAGCCGCGCGACGGCCCGGTCGAGGGAGTGCGCCATACGGCCGATCTCGTCGCGCACCGTCACCCCGGTCACGCGGGTCAGATCGCCGTCGGCCAGGCCCTCGGCGACCAGCGAGACTCCTCCGACAGCGGAGCGGATCCGCCGGACCACGCGCGCGCCGATCAGCACGCTGAGCAGCACACCGAGGGCAAGCAGGCCGGCGATGATTCGGTTCGCCCTGGTGGCGCTGTCCTGAGCGCTGCGGATGTTCGCCTGGGACAGGGCCGTCGCCTGGGCCTGGATCGCGTTCTGGTCGGCGGTGAGCGCTCCGTAGAGGGTGTTGTACTGCTGCAGGCCCGCTGCCAGTTGTTCGGGCGTGGCGGGGGCCTGATCGGCGGACAGGAACGCCAGGAACGCCTGCCAGTCCTGCTGCGCCTTGACCGCCACCTCCGTGCCGGCCGAGCCGGGCCCGAAGAGCTTCTGCAGATCGTTGAGCGCCGTGTCGATGGCGGCCTTGTTCGCCGCGATGGTCTTGCTGATCTGGTCGGCCAGCGACGGATAGAGCTGTGCCGCGGACGTGTTGCCGCCGAACGCTTCGACGTTCTTGCTGAACGCTCCCGCCGCCGTCTGCACGGCGATGGTCTGCAACTGCGTCGCTTCCGCATCAGCGTTCACTTGCCGAACGGTGTTCATCGCCAGACCGCCCACCACCACACCACTGACGGTGGCGGTCAGCACCGCGGCACCGATCTTCGTGCGCAGCGAACGATCGTCGAACGCTCTACCCAGGCCCATGGAACGCGCCTTTCCGATCCGACAGCGGCAACCTGGCCGGCCCCAAGTTCATCTTGGGGTCCGGTCGGCTCGTTGTCCGGCGATTGGCGGTACGCGCGACGGCGACGCCCGAACAATCGTTCAGGCGCGCTCTTCCTCGAACACGGTGATCTGAAGCCCTCCCGGAGCGTCCAGCCGGGAGTTGAGCGACTCCCACGGCGTGCGGGTGGGCGGGGCCAGCAGGTCGGCCCCGGCCCGGACGAGGCTGTCCGTGACCTCCTCGGCGTCGGCGACCTCGAAGGCGACCCGCAGCCTGGGACTGACCCGCCGGCCCACCTCCACGCGGTCGATCATCTCGACCTGCGCGGGGCTGGAGATCTCCAGCGTCGCGCGGCCGACGTCGAGAATCGTGACCCGCTCGTCGTCGTCGCCGTGCACCTGGAGCTCTTGGGCGCCACCGAGCACGTCGCGGTAGAACCGGACCGCTTCGTCGTAGTCGTCGGCCTCGACGACCAGACGCATCTGCAGGACCCGGCGGGGGTGGACAGCGGTCATGTCATTGCCCTTCGTACATCGCGGTCGCGGTCGGAG
>NZ_JBFAZH010001385.1:0-1842 GCF_040681735.1 Actinoplanes sp. NPDC051633
CCCGGCTCTCTTACCGGGAGCACGGCATGCGAAAAGCTACGGCTGAAAGCGCTCTCCGGGGTGCTACCAGGGCCGGTGCTATAACAGACGCCATGAGTCCGAGGCCGCCGCGTGGTGGGCAGCATCCCACCATGGACCAGGTCGCCGAGGCGGCCGGGGTGTCCCGGGCGACGGTGTCGCGGGTGATCAACGGCGCCCCGAGCGTGGACGCCAAGATCCGCGGGATGGTGGAGCGCGCCATCGCCGAGACCGGATACGTGCCCAACCTCGCCGCTCGCACTCTGGTGACCCGCCGCACCAACTCGGTGGCCCTGGTGATCTCGGAGCCGGAACGGCCGAACGACACCTCCTTCCTCAACCGCGTCTTCACCGACCCGTATTTCGGCCGGATCACGGCGGGCGCGACCGACGCGCTGCGCCCGCACGGCGTGCACCTGGTGATCATCCCCACCGACTCCGGCGACCATCATCACGTGATCCGCTACCTGCGTCAGGGTCACGTCGACGGCGTCCTGCTGATCAGCAGCCACGAGGCCGACCCGCTCCCCCGCCAGGTGCACGACCTGGGTATCCCCGCGGTGGTCTCGGCCCGCCCGGCGCAGCCGATCGCGGCCAGCTTCGTCGACGTCGACCAGCGGCTCGGCGCCCGGCTGGCGGCCGAGCACCTGCTCCGCCGCGGCTGCCGGCGGCTCGCCACGATCAGCGGCCCGCTGGACATCCCGGCCGGGCTCGACCGGCTGGACGGCTTCCGCTCCTACCTGGCCAACCGCGGCTTCGGCGACGTGCCGACCATCGAGGGCGACTTCACCCGGGCCGGTGGCGAGGAGTGCGCGCGGCGCCTGCTCGCCGAGCACCCCGACATCGACGGCCTGTTCGTGGCCAGCGACCTGATGTCGGAGGGCGCGCTGCGGGCGGTGCAGGACCTCGGCCGGCGGGTGCCCGAGGACGTCGCGGTGGTCGGCTTCGACGACAGCAGCGCGGCGCTGGACTGCCGGCCGCTGCTCACCACCGTGCGGCAGCCGGTCGAGGAGATGGCCGCCGAGATGGCCGAGCTGCTGCTCGCCCAGGTGGGCGCGCCCGGCCGCCTGCCCCGCTCGGTCACCTTCCAGCCCACGCTGGTGATCAGAGACAGCGCGTAAGGGCGGATAAGGGTAGGAAGGGAGGATGGACATCCTCGTTGCCGGCGGCCACGGCAAGGTCGCGCTGCGCCTCCTCGCCCTCCTCGCCGGGCGCGGCGACACCGCCCGCGGCCTGATCCGCAATCCCGAGCACGCCGCCGACCTGGAGAGGATCGGCGCCGTCCCGGTGCTCGGCGATCTCGAGAACGACCAGACGCTTGCTCCCCACGTGCGCGGGGCGGACGCCGTGGTCTTCGCGGCCGGCGCGGGCCCGGGCAGCGGCGCGGCACGCAAGCGGACGGTCGACCTGGGCGGCGCCGTCAAGCTCGCGGCCGCGGCGATCGAGACCGGGGTACGCCGCTACGTCATGGTCTCGTCGATCGGCGCCCAGGATCCGGCGTCGGCCGGCGACGCGATGCGGCCCTATCTCGAGGCCAAGGCTCAGGCCGACGAGTACGTGCGCGGCACGGCCCTGGACTGGACCATCGTGCGTCCGGGCTCGCTCACCGACGACCCGGGCACCGGCCGGGTGCGGGTCAGCACCGAGCTGGGCCGGCGCGGCCCGGTGCCCCGCGACGACGTGGCCGCCGTGCTCGCGGCGGTGCTGGCCATGCCGTCCACCACCGGAGTCACCTTCGAACTCTTCGGCGGCGATGTGCCGATCACCGAGGCTCTCGGGGCGCTCGAGTCCCCTCGAGACCCTCGGTGATCCGCTCGGCGTTTC
>NZ_JBFAZH010001386.1:0-1842 GCF_040681735.1 Actinoplanes sp. NPDC051633
CGCTCGCCGACAGGTCATCAAGCGTGGCCGCCTGATCGAGCCGGCCGGCCAATGCATCGACCGATCGCTGCGCGGCCACCGTCGCACCGCGATCGGCGTGTCGACTGGCGGAGATCCCGTCCGCGACGGCGACCACCAGGAACCGGCTCGCCCGGTCCCGCCCGAGTTGGTAGGCGTCCTGGCGGGCGACCACCGGCTCGGTGCAGCGGTGCCCGGGACCGACGACCGACGCCGCGCGCACCGACAAGTCACCGACCTGCGCCTCGTCGGCGGCGATCCCGGGCGCCGATCGGTGCGGCGGCAGCAGCCAGGGCTGTGCGTGCGCGTTCGACCCGCGCTCGTCGAAGCGGGGCGGCGCAGGGAATCTCCTCTCCGCGTCGGCCCGGATGCCGCGGGCCGCCGGAAGCGGCCGCGGCGCGGCGATCATCGCGGCCGGTGGAGCGGCCGGCACGGGGAGTGCGGCCGCCACGGGCTGCGCGACGCGGCGAGCCCACTCGACATGGAGCGCCGAAACGCTCGCGATGATCCCCGCAATGGCGAACAGGGGCACGACCGCGGGTGCATCGAGCATGACGATCTCGAGCGACGCGACGAAGATTATCGCGGCAGCCCAGATGGCGAGAGGGGGCCGGATCGGCATTGCCCGAACGTAGCCGCCGGAGCGACGCCGGCGAGTCCCCGATGTGACCGAACGCTGTAGATTTAGGGACAGTGGTCAAGGGTCGGCGAGTCAGGCCAGGCCGGCGTCGTGGGCGAGCAGGGCGATCTGGGTGCGGTTGTCGAGGTCGAGCTTCGTCAGAATGTGCGAGACATGGGTCTTCACGGTGGCCAGCGTCATGTTCAGCGCCTTGGCGATCTCGGTGTTGTTGTGGCCCTGGGCGATCGCCACGACGACGTCGTGTTCGCGCGGGCTGAGCGTGGCGAGCGTTTCCCTGGCGCGGGTGTAGGCGCCGGCCTGGACGGCCGTCCGGTCCATCAGGCGGCGGGTGATCCGCGGCGAGAGGATCGGCTCGCCGGCCGCAACCTGCCGGACCGCCTCGGCGATCCGGGCCGGCGGGGTGTCCTTGAGCAGGAAGCCGCTGGCGCCGGCGCGCAGCGCGAGCAGGATGTTCTCGTCGGTGTCGAATGTGGTCAGAACGATGACCTCGGGCGGGCGCGGGCGGGCGCGCAGGCGGCGGGTTGCGGTAAGGCCGTCGACCCGCGGCATCCGCAGATCCATGAGTACGACGTCAGGGGCGTGCGCGTCGGCGGCGGCCGGCACCTCGTCGCCGTCGCAGGCTTCGCCGACCACCGCGATGCCCGGGGCGCCGTCGAGCATCATGGTGAGCCCGGCGCGGACGAGCGCGTCGTCGTCGACGACCAGCACGCGCACCGGTTGGGTCACGGGGGCCATGGTAGCGACGCGTGCAGCCGGAACTCGCCGTCGATGCAGTGATGGTCGAGCTGCCCGCCGGCAAGGTTCACCCGCTCGGTGAGCCCGACCAGCCCGGCGCCACCGGACGGGGCGGACGCCGTCGTGCGCTGCGGCCCAAGCGTGTTACGGACATCGATCTGCAGGCCTGCGCCCGGCCCGCCGCGCAGATCGACCCGGACCAGCTGGCCGGCCGCGTGTTTGCGGGCGTTGGTCAGGCCCTCCTGGATCACCCGGTACGCCGTGCGGGCCGCGGCCGGTGGCGCCTCGGCCGGCTCGTCCACCGCCGCGCTCAGGAGCACCTCGGTGCCGGCGTCGCGCGACTCGTCGACCAGCCCCGGGACGTCGGGCAGCGCCCGCTGCGGACGCCCGCCAACGCCCCCCCGCGGGGCGTGGTCGCGCCGCCGCGAGTTAACCTCGCGCAGCTCCAA
>NZ_JBFAZH010001387.1:0-1839 GCF_040681735.1 Actinoplanes sp. NPDC051633
CGGGCCGCGCACGGTGCGGACCGGCCGGGGCGAAGCACTCGAACGACGGACACAAAGGGACCACCGCCGGGCACAGCAGGCAGGCGTTCAACGGGACCTGGGCGACCCCGGGCAGGAGCACGTCCTCCCGTTCGCATGTCGCAGGTGATGAGGTGTCAGCGCATCAATGTGGCGCGGCACCCGAGGCACCCGGCCCCGTCGTCAGCCAGGCGATTTGGCCCGGCGGCGGGCGGAAACCCGCCGGGCCGGCAGCCTTCACAGTCGGCGCCGCGGCGGATCCGCACCCTCAAACCGCGGATGGTGAGCTGTGGCGAACACATGGACACCCTGACAGCGGTCTCACACGGCCTCACAGGGCCTACAGCGGCACCGCCCGGCGCAACCATCCTCGGTGTCCTGTTGTGTCCGCAGCACGGCAAGCCGCACACGATGCACCATCGCCGCAGCCCGCGCGCTGAAGCTTCTACCGCACCTTGCCCGGAGGGCAAGCGCGCAGCATCGGCTTGACGAACCAGGCGCTCGAAGGCCGCCGCCAGAGCGTCAGTGAACAGGTCCTCGACAGCGGCGAGAACATCGATGCCGCTACGGCCATGGCGAGATCCCCCGGCGAACCAGGAACCGTGCAATGTAACTCGCACCAAGGATGTTGATCGGGTTTGTCAGACAACGGAAACGGCATGACATCACCGACGGGTGTCTGACAACAGCACGGCCCAAGCCTGCACTTTGCTGCGGCCGGCAACGCGGCATTGTCAGAGGCTGTCAGGCGTGCCGAGCACGGTGTCAGACCGCTGCCCCAGACAGTTGTCAGCGGCCGTGAGGTTATCCCCGTAGGTGGTGTCGGCTAACGGCCGCTCAATAGCTGTTTGGCACGCCCACGTGAACCACCGCGCAGCGGGCTGCGCCGGTCACGCAGCGCCGCTACGTCGCCTGTCAGGGCGCCCGGGGTGCCTTACTGGGCTGCGCTGTCAGAGGTCCGTGAGACCACCGTGCCGCAATGGGCGTCAAACCGCGCCGGCCATCGGTGGCCGGCGTGACATCGACATCCGCTTCTGCCGTCAGGAGTTCGTGACATGACCGTGTCCGGCAAGGACTGGCCCGAATCGCCGCTGGACGCCGTTGACACGGCGTTCGCCGCGTTGACCTGCGACCCGCATCCCCTGACATTGAACCTCGACACATTGAGCCTTGACACCTTGAGTCTTGACACATTGGACCCTGGCTCGTTGGACCTCGGCGCGCTGGGTGATGACACCGGACTGCCGGACGGTGTCATCGCTCTGCCCGTGTTGCGCACCTGGCTGCTGCGGCATCCGCGCTCCTACACCACCCGAGACGCGGTGTGGCGTGAACTGATCCGCCGGGCCCGGCTCGACGGGCCGGCCTGGGTCATCGCGGCCACCGCCATGGCGATGCCCGCGCTGCGCCGCTACGCCGGGCAGCTGCGCAGCGGCTGGGCCGGCGACGCGCAGGACCTGGACGCGGAAATCCTCACCGGCTTCCTGACAGCGCTACGCGACCGCGTCGACCTGTCCCGGCCGGCGCCGTACGCGGCGCTGTGCAAGGCAGCCTGGCGCGCCGGGCACGAGCTGCGCCGCCGCGACGGCGCCGAAGCGGTACCGGTGGACAACCTCGAGCACCTTACCGGCCCGCGCACCCCACGCCGGCCATTCGGCCACCCGGACCTGCTCGTACGCCGCGCCGTGGAGCTGGGCATCATCGACCCGAGCGATGAACGGCCCTACATCGACCTGCGACTGGGCGGCCGCGCCGCCGAACCTCTCGCCGCGCAGCTCGGCGTCGAGGTCGCCACCCTGCGCCGCCGCGCCGAACGCATCG
>NZ_JBFAZH010001388.1:0-1838 GCF_040681735.1 Actinoplanes sp. NPDC051633
CTCAGCCACCCTGGCAGGTCCCGAATGCGTCGCTGGGCTACCACTTTTGGGCGTGGCGCGGTCCGCAAGCGAATAGTGGTAGCTCAGAGGTCAATTACCTGAGTGAATGGGCCTCTGGGCTACCACTCCTGGTCTCGGCGTCCTGGACAGCCCGACGACGACCAGTGGCGCCGTCCCGGCTTCGGGACGTCACCGGGATTCCTCGTCCCGCATCGCCGCAAGCTCCGCGGCAGCGTCCACGCCGTCGTCGTCCAGTTGAGGAGGCAAGGGAACCTGACCGGCGCCCGTCGGCGGGACGGCCCGTTGTTCGGCCACCAGTTTGGCCAGAGGTGACCGGTCATCACTGACGGGAGCGGGTTGGGACCCTGGACGTTCTCCCTCGTTGGTCTCTCCGGTCTCATGGCCGCTGACACGGGTTCTTGGCTGATCCAGATCGGCGAACATCGGAGTTAGGCGGGATGCCGTTGCCGGATCAGAGCGGTGCAGCTCCGCTTTCAACACCTCCAAAGTTGCCGCTAACGCGCGCTGCAACTCCCGCTCCGTCAAGGCGCGGACCAGGGTGGGCTCCAGCTCGGCGGTCAGGACCTCCGGCAGCAGGTGGGCGCCCTTCGCGTAGGCGGAGGGTAGCCCGAGGCGTAGGCACGCCAGCGTGATGATGTGGTCGCGCAAGGCGCTGATCCAGTGCTCGGCCTGCCACCAATGACCGCGGTGGAGACAGATCCGGGCGTGCAGGGCGTGATGCCAGGTGAGACCGATCAGGCCCTCTCGGTCGGGCGGCCGGAAGGGCTCCTGCGGCGTCGCGTTCCCGAAGATCGTGCGCCACTGCGGGCCGCGCGGGCCGAAGTTCGCCTCCGGCACGAAGGTCAGGTCGATCTCAAGCCATCCGGGCAGCAGGAACACCCTGATGACCCCCTCTCCGACCGGCAAGTCCCAGTGGTGGACGGCGCCCTCACCGCCGTGAAGCCACCGCGTCCAGCGCTCGACCACGGCGGTGAGGTCACCCCGCACGGCCAGCACCAGATCGGTGTCTGACCACTGGTCGCCGGCGGTGCCGCCGGTCGACCCGGTGCCGCCGCTGCCGCCGGTCCCTCCAGCCGAGCCGACCGAGCCGGAGCCGCCAGCCGAGCCCGAGCCCACGGCCGAGCCCGAGCCGGAGGCCGAGCCCGAGCCGGCGGCCGAGCCCGAGCCCACGGCCGAGCCGGAACCGGCGGGCGAGCGGGTTGGCTCGGTGCGGTCAGCCGAGCCGGTGTCGGCCGTGTCGGCGGCTGAGCCTGTGTAGGCCGCGCCGACTATTGCGTCGTCGGCTTCGGCTCGGGCGATCAGGCGAGACCGGAGTGCTTCGCGGTCGTCTGGGCGGAACATCACGAGGTCAGGTGGATCAGGCCGGCCGGCGTCGGTCGGAAGCCGCAAGTTCGCAGGTAGAAGTGCTGCAGGTGGGGTTCGAAGTCGACGTGCAACCATTCGCAGCCGGCGGCTCGGGCCTCCTCGGCGGCGGCCTTGACCACGGCTGTGCCTACGCTGCGGCCCTGGAGTCCGGGGTCGACCGCCGTGTCGATCAGGAAGGCGTGCGGGCCGCCGTCCCACGCCACCTGCACGAACCCGACCAACCGCCCGTCCTGGAAGGCCCCGATCCAGGTCAGCGCGTGCTCATCCAGGCGCCGCGCCCACGGCGCCACCACCGCCGGGTCACCACCGAATGCCCGCGCGTGCAAAGCGCTGAGCTCCACGTCGTCGACCGCGAAGCGGACGACAAGCTCGATGGTCACGCCGCCACGCTACCGAGTTGAGCGCGACCGAGCGGATCGGGCGTTCGAGCCGGGCCGACCCACAATCAGGCC
>NZ_JBFAZH010001389.1:0-1837 GCF_040681735.1 Actinoplanes sp. NPDC051633
GCGGCATCCACGGGGTCGGGCGCACCGCCGCGCGGCACGAGGAGGCCGCGATCAATGTGCTGGTCTCGAGGCTGCGGCCGGCGGACCGGGCCACCCGGGTCGGGTCCGGCGAGTTCCTGCTGTTCCTGCCGGGCTTCGCGTACGACGACGCGCTGGCCTTCGCCTATCGGATCGGCACCGACTTCGCGGAGGCGTCTCAGCGCAACGCCTTCGTGTCGCCCGCGGTGACCGTGGCGCTGACCGTGACCCGGCGCCGGCCGCTGCCGGTCGACGAGATCCGTGAGGCGTTGCAGTGGGCGGTGGCCGGGGGCATCCCCGTGGCCACCATCGAGGGCTGACGGGGATCGGACAGTTAGCGGCGGCGGCCTGAGGCAATCGTTACCTGTCGGTTCTTGTCCGCCGGAAGTCACCTTGATGTGATCGCTGGTAACCATCGCAAGACGGTGCTCATCGATGCGTCACTGAGAGGCAATCTCATGAAGATCGATTTCCGGCCGGTATCGGCCTTGTTGATCATGGGCCTGGTGGCCGGGACCGCGCTGGCGGGATGCGGCGGCGACGACGGCGACTCCGAGGCCGGCGGCGGGTCGCTGACCGTGTGGAGCCTGGAGAACCAGACCGACCGGGTTCAGGCCACGCAGAGGATCGCGGACAAGTTCACCGCCGCGACGGGCACCAAGGTGAAGATCGTCGCTACCGACGAGAACCAGTTCAGCAGCCTGATCACCTCGGCTGCCGCGGCAGGCACCATGCCGGACGTGGTCGGTGCGCTGCCGCTGGCCGCGGTCGCCCAGATGGCCGGCAACGACCTGCTGGACAACGAGGCCGCCAAGGCCGTGATCGACCAGCTCGGGACGGCCACGTTCTCGCCGCGCCCGCTCGAGCTGACCAGCCAGGACGGCAAGCAGCTCGCCGTGCCGTCCGACGGCTGGGCGCAGCTGCTCTTCTACCGCAAGGACCTGTTCGACAAGGCCGGGCTGGAGGCGCCGGACACGTACGACAAGATCCGCGCCGCCGCGCAGAAGCTGAACACCGGAGCGACCGCCGGAATCACCATCTCGACAGTTGCCAACGACGCGTTCACCGCGCAGACCTTCGAGAACTTCGCGCTCGGCAACGGCTGCCAGCTGGTCGACGACAACAAGACCATCACACTCGACTCGCCGCAGTGCGTGCAGACCTTCGAGCTGTACAACGACCTGGTCAAGAACTACTCCGTGCCGGGCACCCAGGACGTCGACACCACCCGCGCGACGTACTTCTCCGGCAAGGCCGCGATGGTGGTCTGGTCGTCGTTCCTGCTCGACGAGATGGCCGGTCTGCGCAACGACGCGCTGCCCACCTGCCCGCAGTGCAAGTCCGACAAGGCCTTCCTCGCCAAGAACAGCGGCGTGGTCACGTCGATCGCCGGTCCCGGCGGCCAGCCCGCCCAGTTCGGCGAGATCACCAGCTGGACCATCACCAAGGACGGCAAGAACACCGACGCGGCGAAGAAGTTCGTGGCGTACATGATGAACGAGGGCTACCCGGACTGGCTCGGCATCGCGCCCGAGGGCAAGTTCCCGGTCCGCAAGGGCACCCAGGACGACGCGGCGAAGTTCACCACCGCCTGGAACGGCCTGCCGGCCGGCGTCGACACCAAGAAGCCGCTGGGCGAGGTCTACCCCAAGGACGTTCTCGCCGCGTTGCAGAAGAGCCCGGACACCTTCCAGCGGTGGGGCTTCCCGCAGAAGCAGGGCACCCTGGTCGGGGCGACGCTCGGCGAACTGCCGGTGCCGAAGGCGGTCAACGCCATGACCGGCGGTGAGCTGGACCCGGCCGGCGCCGCGAAACGCGC
>NZ_JBFAZH010001390.1:0-1837 GCF_040681735.1 Actinoplanes sp. NPDC051633
CGTCACGCTGCGCCGCTACTACTTCCCGATCGGCACCGCCAAGCACATCCGTCACCAGGACATCCGCGCGGTCGAGCTGCAACCGATGGGGTGGCTCACCGGCCGGGGCCGCCTGTGGGGCACCAGCAGTCCGCGCTTCTGGCTGCCGCTCGACGCCGGCCGCGCGCACCGGCAGACGCTGGTGATCCTCGACGTCGGCGGGCGGGTCCGCCCGGCGTTCAGCCCGGACGAGCCGGAACGTGTCAGGGATCTGATCGAACGGCACCGCGCCACCCGGCCGGATATCTGACAGTCCGGCGCGCCGCGCGGTCCTAAGGTGATGGCCATGTCGTCGCGGCCGAAGTCCGACAAGGGCACCGTCATCGGCGGTGTCGTCAGCCTGATCGGCGTGCTCATCGCGGTCGGGGCGTGGCTGCACCCGTTCTCCGCGGATGAGCCCGCCGACTCCGGGCGCACCGACTCGCCGGCCGTGATCGACACCCCGGCGGTGGAGGAAACCCCGTCGGTCACCACCGGTCCCACCGGAAAACCCGCCGTGGATCCCGCGCCGACGCCGGCCGATTGCAGCACCATCGCCGACTTCGTCGACCGCAAGCGGTGCGTGGACCAAGAGCGCAACGAGGCGGCACAGGATGTGATCGACGACTTCGAGTGATGCTAGGTCGCCCCGATCCGGAGGGCCGGCCGGGCCTCGGCCAGCGTCAGCGGCGGCGGCATCGGCAGCTTGCGGTCCAGGTCGCGGATCGCCGAGCGGAAGCGGAAGAAGGTCAGCGGGTCGTTCGGGTAGCGCCGCGGCGACACCCCCGCGAACGAACCCGACACCCGCGCCCTGCTCAGCACGTCGCGCCACTGGGCGGCGCTCGCCATCCCGGCCGACTCGACGCCGTGGCAGAACAGCCCGAGGTGCAGGTGGTCGTAGGGCTCGGCCTTGTCGAGATAGCGCCGCAGCCGCGAGAGCGACGGCTCGACCGGGAAGACGCTCCAGTACGGCACGGCGCCCGCGCGCAGTGTCCACCATGGATCGAGCAGCATGAAGGAGTCGACCACCAGCCGGTCCGCCGGCAACCCGCGCCGGGCGTACCAGCCACGGTACAACTCCGCGACCGGTCCGCTGAGATCCTCCGCGTCGTCGAAGCCCAGCCGCTCGACGCGGTAGCCGTTGCGGGCGGCGTACGCCGTCACGTCGTCGCCGAGCGCCGGCTCGAAGCCCCACTCCGCCTCCGGCGCCTCCTCGTCGGCCGGCGGCGCCTGCCAGCGGTCCGCCCGGACCCCGTAGCGGCGCAGATACCGCGCCACGCGGTCGCTGCCCGTGCGGTACTCCTCGGCCGGGATGCCGCCGGTCGCGCCGAACTGGAACAGGTGCCGCTCGCCGATGCGGGTGACCGGCCACCGCTGCCCGCACTCGGCGATCAGGATGGTGCCGCCCGGCTCGAGGTGCTCGGCGAGGAAGCGCTCGTAGGCAGGGCCGAGTTTGGTGCGCTTGACCCGGAAGTACGCCATCCGGGCCAGGGTCAGCCGGTCCTGGTTGGGGTCGTGCATGTGGTGCAGCACCAGGTCGGGGTTGCGGTCGAGCAGCGCCCGGGCGGTGCCGTCGAAGGCGTGTGCGGCGCGTTGCGGGTCGTCCGGCGAGATGCCGCGCTGGCGTACGGGGATCAGCAGGGTCTGCGGCAGCCACGGCACCCCGAGGGCCGCACACAGGTGCACGAGTGCGCCGCCGGACGAGCCGATCACCACGGCGGGGTAGCGGCGACGCGGATACAACGCGGCCATTGCCTCGCTGACCCGATCGAAGTCGATGTCGGCGATCTCCGGCTGGGGTAGTCCCTCGGAGCCGGAG
>NZ_JBFAZH010001391.1:0-1836 GCF_040681735.1 Actinoplanes sp. NPDC051633
GGCCGCGACTGCAACGTCAGCCCGGGCACGCCGATGGAGGCGGGCGACCTCCCGACCGGCACGATCGCGATCTACACCGACAATGCGCAGCAGATCTACGCGGTCCTCGGGATGCAGCTCAGCCTGGCCGCGAACGTGGGCGCCGCGCTCGGCCTGCTCCCACCCGGCGCCGCCGAGGACAGCATCGACGACAAGGTGCTGGCGCCCAACCTGGCCGAGAACGTCTTCGAGCTCTGCAACGTGCTGACCAGCCTGCTCAACCGCGAGGGCGCGCCGCACGTCAAGCTCTACCAGGTGGTCTATCCGGGCATGCCGCTGCCCAACGACGCCCGCGCGCACCTGCTGGCGCTGGGCCGCCGCCTGGACCTGACCATCGAGGTCAACCGTTACGGCAAGGGAAAGTTCTCCCTGTCGCTGGCTCCCTGAAGTGGTAGTCCACGCACCTTTGCGGGCGCGTCCCGCGTGGGTGGGCTACCACCTCGGTAGGGTCAGGGCCTTCCAGATGTCGGCCGGGGTGGCCGGGGCGCCGTCGACCGGGGCCGGGTCCTCGGGGGTCGGTGCGATGCCGTTCGCCGCGATGCGGTCCAGCGTGCGCAGGCCCAGCGGCTCGATGTAACCGAAGATCGTGTAGTTCGGGCGCAGGGCCGAATCCTTGTACACCAGGAAGAACTGGCTTCCGTTGGTGTCCGGGCCGGCGTTGGCCATCGCCAGCACGCCGCGGGCGTAGAGGCGGCGGACGCCCGTCGGGTCGGTCGGCGCCGGCGGCAGGTCGGTCGGCAGCTCGTCGCGGTAGCGGTAGCCCGGGCCGCCCTCGCCGGTGCCCGACGGGTCGCCGCACTGCAGCACCGACAGCGTCGGGTACGCCGTGAGCCGGTGACACGTCGTGTGGTCGTAGAACCGGTGCCGGGTCAGGTGCAGGAAGCTCTGCACCGTGCAGGGCGCCGCCGCCCGGTCCAGCACCAGCGGGATCAGGCCCTGGTTCGTGATCAGCACCACCCGCGCCTTCCCTCGAGCCGGCGTCGGCGACGGGTCGCGCGGCAGCTGCACCGGCCGGGCCGCCGGCTCGTCCGGCGTCGGCGTGTACGCGCACGGGCCGGGTGTCGGCTCGGTCGGCGGGGCGACCGCCGCCGAACCGGGTGTCGCACCGACCGGGCCGGCGGTGGCCGCCGCGGGGGTCGCGCCGACGAGGGTCAGGCCTGCCGCCACGAGGGCGGACACCACGAGGGATCGCATCCCATCGGTCTAATCGACCGGCGTGGATAGGTCAAGCGCTACGAAGCGGTCAATAACTGGCCGCAATGGCGGGCAGACTGTCCGCATGACGGTGCTCAGCGATCGCGTGCTCAACCGGACCACGCTCGAACGGCAACTGCTGCTCGACCGTGCCGAGACAACACCGATGGACGTGCTGCGGCTGCTGGTCGGCATGCAGGGGCAGGACCCGGAGCTGCCGTACGTCGGCCTCTGGAACCGGATCGCCGGGTTCACGATGGACGATCTCGCGACGCTGGTCGAGACCGGGCAGGTCGCCCGCGCCACGCTCTTCCGCTGCACCCAGCACCTGCTGCCCACCGCGGACTACGCCTGGATCCGGCCGCTGTTGCAGCCCCTGATCGACAAGATGTGCAGGACGTTCTTCGGGCAGTTCGTCGCCGGCGTCGACCAGGCGGAGCTGACCGCGATGGCGACGAAGCTGCTGGGCGAGCGCACGATGAGCCGGCCCGAGCTGGGCCGGGTGCTGGCGCAGCGGTGGCCCGAGCACGAGGGCGTGTGGCTGGCGCGGGCGGCGCAGGTGGCGTTGCCGATCGTGCACCCGTACCCCGACGGCAGCTGGGG
>NZ_JBFAZH010001392.1:0-1834 GCF_040681735.1 Actinoplanes sp. NPDC051633
CCTGGACCTGCTGCTCTTCGCCTCGGCGACCCGCGACATGGTGGAGCCGGCCACCGCCCACGTCGTGCAGGCCGCGCTCGGCGGGCGGGCACACGCCGTGGACGTGACGAACGCCTGCAACAGCTTCGTCAACGGCATCGACCTGGCCCGGTCGATGATCCTGGCCGGGCGGGCGCGGCGGGCACTGGTCGTCACCGGCGAGACGCCGACCCGGGCGATGCGGCCCCGCCTGGACGGGATGGTCCAGGCCCGGTCGGCGTTCGCGGGCTACACGTTCGGCGACGCCGGGGCGGCGGTGCTGGTCGAGCCGGTCCAGTCCGGCGGGATCCTGGACGTGGACACCGAGACGCACTCCGAGCACTGGCCGGTCGGCGGGATCTTCGGCGGCGGATCGCGGCATCCGCGCGGCGACGAGCACACGTACTTCGCCGGCGACGGGCACCGGTTGCGCGGCGTCTTCGAGAAGATCGGGCCCGGGCTGCTCGAGCGGGTGAACCACCGGTGCGGGATGGGGTTCGACGACTACGCGTACGTGCTGGTGCACCAGGTGACGCTGCCCTACCTGCACCGGTTCGTCGAGGTCACCGGGGTGCCGCCGGAGAAGCTGGTGGTGACCGTGGACTCGCTGGGCAACGTCGCGTCGGCCACGCTGGGCGTGCAGCTGGCCGAGATCCGGGGCCGGCTGTCGCCCGGCGACCGGGTGCTGCTGGTCGGGCTGGGCGGCGGGGTCAGCCTGATGACGATGGTCTGGGAGGCGTCATGACCGCGCTGTGGGTGGTCGTCCCGGCGTACCAGGAGGCCGCCCGGATCGGCGACACCCTCGCCGCGCTGGCCGCACAGACCGACCGCGACTTCACCCTCCTGGTGGTGGACAACGGCTCGACCGACGGCACCGCCGAGGTGGCCCGGTCGGCCGGTGCGCTGGTGGTGGTCGAGCCGGAGAAGGGCGTGGGCTGCGCGGTGGACACGGGTTTCCGATACGCGATCGCGCACGGCGCCACGCTGCTGGCCCGCACCGACGCCGACTGCCTTCCCCGGCCCGGCTGGGTCGCCGCGGCGCGAGCGTCCCTCGCGGGCGGCGCCGGCATGGTGTGCGGCCGGATCACCGCCCGCCACGACGAGCACGGCCCGTGGGGGCGGCTGTTCTTCGCCGTTCTGGTCGGCGCGGCCGCCCTCTTCGGGTGGCTGCGCCCGGCGCACTGGTCGGCCGGCTACCTCACGCCGTACCGGATGCACGCCGGCAACAACATGGCCGTCACCGCCCCGGTCTACCTGGCGTGCGGCGGGATGCCCCGGCGCCCGTCGCCGACCGACCGCACCTTCCTCAACCGGGTCCGGCGCACCACCTGGGCGATCAGCCGCAACCGCGCGATGGTCGTCGAGAACTCGACCCGCCGCCTGCGCGCCTACGGCGTCGTCGCAACGGCGAAGTGGTACCTGGACCGCGGCAGCGGCCCTCTCACGGCGGACCCGCGCTGATGCTCGCATCGCTGCTGGCAGACCTGCGCGACGGAGACGACCGTCCGGCCCTGCGCGGCGCGTCACGCGCCGACCTGGGCCGGCTGGTCTCCGGGTACGCGGCCGCGCTGCACGCCCGCGGGCTGGTGGCCGGGGACACGGTGGGGCTGGCGGTCCGGCCCGGCGCTCGGGCGCTGGGCGTGCTGCTGGCCGCGTACCGGACGGGTCTGCGCATCGCCGTGCTGGACCCGACCGCGGGGCCGGACGTGCTGCTGGCCCGCCTGGCCCTCGCCCGGCCACGGCTGGTGCTGGCGGACGCGGCGGCGCAGGCGGTGGCCGGGTGGGCCGGCCCGCTGGCCCGCCGCGCCCACCTGGC
>NZ_JBFAZH010001393.1:0-1833 GCF_040681735.1 Actinoplanes sp. NPDC051633
ATTCCGGAAGGCCCGCACCTCTTCCCAGGGCACAGGCGGAACGGGAACGATCCCGGCCTCTCCGAAGAAGACGGCATCTTCGCGCGCAGCGGCCGGCGGCACATCGACGGACAACGTGATCTTGCTGACCGCGCCGGAGGAATGCCGCAACAGCAGATGCGTCATGTCGCGGGGCGCGACCATCCCGGCGACCTCGACGACGGGCCCGAGGACGGGCAGCACCATGGCCACGGCGTGCGGCCCGACGTCCCACAATCCGCCGCTCTCCCGGCGCCACGGGGACTCCCCGAACGGATTGCCCTCGTCGTAGATCGTGCCGACGTGATCGACGCGGGCCTCCACCCAGCCGCCCGTGGCGACGGCGGAGTCGAGGAAGGAGGAGAGCGCGGGGAGGAAGCGGCGCGTGAAGAACACCACCGAGGCGAGGTCGGCGGCGGCGAGCGTACCCGCGATCTCCTGAGCCTCCGCCACGGTCAGCGCGACCGGCTTGTCCATCAGCAGGTGCTTCCCGGCCTGTGCGGCGCGCAGCGCCAGCGGCGCCTGCACCAGAGGCGGCAGCGCGATCGCCAGCGCGTCGACCTCGGCCAGCAGCGCGTCCACGTCGCCGTATGCCTTGGTGCCGAACTCCGCGGCCAGCGCCGACGCCTTCGCCTCGGTGCGGCCCCAGACGCCGACGAAGTCAACATCCGGGTGCTCGGCCAGGCCGGGTGCGTGTGCCATCCGGGCCCACGGGCCGGTGCCGAGCAGTCCGAAGCGCATGGGCGCAAGCTAACACGCCATCCTCACCCCTTCTGAAGACAAGAGAAGAAGACCGGACTGAAGGCGAACAGATGAGATCAGTACGCTGTGCCGCGTGAACGGTCCGCTTTCCCTGGTCACCATCGTCGTGGCGCTGGTGCTCGCCGCCTGGTTCCTGCTGCGGTCGGCGATGAACCGCCCGCCCGGCCGCATCGAGCTGGTCGCGTCCGGGGTGCTGGGCGCGCTCGTCGTGGTGTTGTGCCTGGTGGCGGTGGTCGGGCTCTTCGGGGACACACGGCCGCAGGAGATCGGCACGTTCGCCGGTTATCTGGTCACCGCGGTCGCCTTCATGCCCACCGCGACGGTGCTGGCCCGGATGGAGCCGACCCGCTGGGGCAACCTGATCCTCGGAGTGGCCGCGCTGGTGATGCCGGTCCTGGTGCTGCGGCTGCAGCAGATCGCGTCGGTGACCGGTGGCTGAGCCTCGCACCCGCCCCCGTGACGCGGCGCTGAACACCGGCCTCGGCCGGGTGCTGCTGCTGGTGTACGGCACCTTCGCGCTCTCCGCCAGCGCCCGCGCCCTGGTGCAGATCACCACACACTTCGGCGAGGCCCCGCTGGCCTACGTCCTGTCGGCGTTGGCCGGTCTGGTCTACATCGCGGCGACCGTGGGCCTGGCGATCGGCGGGCGGCGCGGCCGGGCGATCGCGCTGACCTCCTGCTCGATCGAGCTGGTCGGCGTGCTCGTGGTGGGCACGCTGACGATCATCGACGCGGTCGACTTCCCGGACGCGACGGTGTGGTCGCACTACGGCAGCGGGTACGGATACGTGCCGCTGGTGCTGCCGTTCATCGGCCTGTGGTGGCTGTGGCGCCACAAGCCGGTCAGGGAAGGCTGATCTCGCGGCGGGTGTCGATGCCGGTCCCGTAGACCGGGTCGGCCCCGCGGATGTGCACTTCGTGGCGGGTTGCCGACAGCACATACAGCCGCAGGTCGCCGTCGCCGCTCAGCTCGGCGGGGGTGAACGGACGGGCGCCCTTCGCCTCGGTGTTCGCGAAGGCCAGCTCGCAGTGTCGAGGCAGGTCCTCGTCGGC
>NZ_JBFAZH010001394.1:0-1828 GCF_040681735.1 Actinoplanes sp. NPDC051633
GCGAGATCGTGGAGGCACTGCCCCGCACCGCATCCGGAAAGCTGCTGAAGGCGGAACTCCGCCGCTCGTACGGCGGCCCAACGAGAGGAACCACATGACCATCGTCGTGGACGGCATCGAGGCGATCAAAGGCCTGACCGGCAAGGATCTGGGCGCCACCGAGTGGGTCGAGATCACCCAGGACCGGGTGAACATGTTCGCCGACGCCACCGACGACCACCAGTGGATCCACGTCGACACCGGGCGCGCGGCGGCGGGCCCGTTCTCCGGCACCATCGCGCACGGCTTCCTGACGCTGTCGCTGACCGTCCCGCTGCTCGGCCGGCTGATCCGCTTCACCGGCATCGGGATGGGCATCAACTACGGCCTCAACAAGGTGCGGTTCCCCGCGCCCGTGCCGGTCGGCTCGCGGATCCGCATGCTCGGCACGGTCGCCGAGGCCACGCCGGTCGGCGGTGGCGGCGCACAGCTCGTCCTGGACTTCACGGTCGAGGCCGAGGGTTCGGCCAAGCCGGTCTGTGTGGCCCAGGCCGTGCAGCGTTTCTATCCCTGACGCCGGCGAGGATAGGCGGATCCGCCCTCCTCGGCGATCGGCACCACGACCACGAACGGTCCCTTCACCGACAGCCCGTGCGCCGGCGCACCCTGCACTGCCTCGGTGGCGGTCACTGGCCGGCACCGCGTGTGCCGCTCCGATCGCACGCCGGAACCCTGCGGCGGTCGTGGAGATCTTGGTGACGAATTCCTCAGTGGCGATCTGGACGCACCTCCGGAGCCGGGTGACCGAGGTCTCGCGGCCGGCCGGCCGGGACCGCCCGGGGCAGTTCGGACGGACCGCAGGGCCGGACGCCTCGGCGCCGTAAGCGCCTTTGCCATAGCCGTTCGCCGGCGCTTTGTCCACCGCCGGGAATTGCACCACGCGGCATTTGATCGTGGCTGGGAGAACGCCATTGAAGAAACGGATCCGGTCGCGCTCCGGCGTCCGGAAAATGTGTTGTTCCCGCAGGGCAGCGGCACCGGGCGGACCGGCCGGGGTGATCGCGAACAAATCCTATTCCGCGCCACCGGACGGACCCGGATCGCATGATCGGCCACCGGAGATCGCGAGGCCGGGAAGCGTGCGGAGGGCCGCGGTGATGCGACGAAATCGCATAAGGATCAGTCAATACCGAGGTACGCTTCGGCACAAGGTCACCACGAAGTAGGTCATGGACACAGCGAACCTTAAGGAAAGTTTTTCTTTCTCGAAACATTGAACCCGATGTTGCCGGGACCGGGTTGACAGCGCGTGACGCCACCTAGGACCATCGCCAGTCGACACGAGTACGTGTCGCGTTTGCTCAACGACGGGGAGGACGACGACGGTGCTGCCGACGGGGGTCGTCACACCTGATGGACCGGCACCGAGCGAGACCGCGGTCGTCGGCGTGCCGGATTCATGGCGCGTGCCGTTGCAGCGTAAGGGCGGCACGGGCGGCACGGGCGGTGCCCGTGCCATGTACGCTCCGGTGCCGCTGCCGCCCACCGACGCCGAGAAATACCTCTACGCCAAGCGCCGGCTCTTTCCGCTGACCTGCGCGTCCCTGATCAGCTTCAGCTGCCTGCTGATCAGCCAGACCAGCTTCATCAAGACCGCGCCGTGGCTGCTCTGGCTGGTCCCGCTCACCGTCTTCACCGTCGTCTACTACCTGATCTCGCTGGTGGTGAACGGGTTCACCCGCGGCTTCGACATGGAGGCGCACAAGCGCCTGGTGCGGGCGTGGCGGCCGGAGCGCTGGCCGTCGGTCGACGTCTTCCTGCCGGTCTGCGGCGAGGCGCCGTTCGTGCT
>NZ_JBFAZH010001395.1:0-1821 GCF_040681735.1 Actinoplanes sp. NPDC051633
GGTGGACTCAGCCTTCAGTCCGGTCAAGGGCGGTGGCGGGGCTGAGGACGGCGCCAAGATGTCCGTGCCGGCGATCGAGATCTTCCGGGTGGACCGTCCTGTGCCGACCGTCTCGGCGACCGCGTTGGCCGACGTCGCGGTGGTCAGCGGCGCTCCGGAGTCGCTGCTCGGCGTGCTCGAGCAGCGCCTGGTCGACGCCCGGCAGCCGGTGGTGCTGGCCGGCGACCAGGACGGGTCGCTCGGCGTGCCGGAGGCCGCGGGGCCGCGGATCGTCACCGACGGCCTGCGCCGACGCGAGCTCAACATCGGCCGGATGCGTGACAACGTCGGACAGACGCTCACCGCCGACGAGCAGACCCGCCTCGGCCGCAAGCGCGACGATCTGCTGCCCTTCTCCGCGGCGGGCCACCAGACTGTGGCCGCCTATCAGGGCATCCGATCGGTGGACGCGTCCACCAGCGCGAGCTTCGCCGACTCGATCGGCGCGACCGACCCCTCCGCGCTGCCCTTCGCGGCGCTGGACGGCGACCCGCAGACCGCCTGGCGCTCCGACCCGTACGAGCCCGGCGCCGGGCAGTGGCTCGAGGTGGCCCTGGACACGCCGCGCCGGGTTACCGAGGTGACCGTCGACTTCGCCGACGACCTGCGGGTGGCCGCGCCGGTCGAGCTGGTGCGGATCACCACCGACCAGGGCGTGGTCGACCGTACGGTGCCGGCCACCGCGGGCGCCCACAAGCTCGAGACGCTGCCCGGCTTGACCACGACCATCCGGGTGACGGTGCTCGCCCTGCGCCCGGGCTACGAAGGCGGCGTTGCCCTGCGCGCGCTCGGTATTCCCGGCCTCGACGCGCAGCGTGGTCTCCGCGTGCCGGCCGACGTCACGGCCACCGACCCCACCCCGATCTACGCCTTCGACCGCGCGACGCAGCAGCGCGGCGCGTGCTTCCAGGGCGCGGATGGCGTCCGCTGCGACCAGTTCCTCGCGCGGACCGGCGAGGAGCCGCTGGGTATCGACCGGTTCTTCGCGACGCCGGTGGACGCCACCTACGACCTCCGGCTGACCGCCCGGCCGCGGCCCGGCGGCGCCCTGCCGGTGACCAGGCGGGTGACCGCGACCTCCTCGACCGTGCTGACCGGGGACGTCACGGTCGGCGCGTACGCGGCGGTCGACGGCGACCCGGCCACCATCTGGCTCGCGGAGCCGACCGACACCTCCCCCACCCTGCGGCTGAGCTGGACCGGGCAGCGCACGCTCGACCGGCTCCGGCTGGTCACGCCCGCCACCACACCCGCCGCGCGGCCGGCCCGGGTGGTGCTGCGAACGCCCACCGCGGAGCTCGCCGCCGATGTCGGCGCGGACGGCTGGGTGCGGTTCCCGGCGCAGCGCACGGACCGGATCGAGGTCGCCGTCACCCGCTCCGATCCGGTGATCGCCGACATCCGCGGCAGCGGCTGGCCGGCGCCGGTTGGCGTGGCCGAGGTCGAGGTGCCCGCGCTGACCGGCCTGCTCACGCCGGCCACCGGCAGCACGCCGGTCTACGCGCGCTGCGGCTCCGGCCCGGCTGTCGAGCTGGACGGCGTGTCCTACCCGACCACGGTGTCCGGCACGCTCGCCGACGTGCGGGCCGGGCGCCCGCTGAAGGTGGGCGTCTGCGACGACTTCGCCGCCGAGTCCGTGCCGCTGACCGCCGGCGAACACCGCCTGCGAACGGTGCCGTCGGCCGCCTTCGTGGTGGACTCCGCGGCCCTGGTCCGCGACGGCGCCGCCACCGCACCGGCCGTGCACTCGCGCACCGTCGAGATCGGCCGGTGGGACCCCAC
>NZ_JBFAZH010001396.1:0-1817 GCF_040681735.1 Actinoplanes sp. NPDC051633
TGTTGGCGCTAGCCGGTTGTCCTCACGGCTGCTAGATCATCTTCCCCACCCGGGCGGGTTGATGTTAGTTGGTGTGGACGGCTCGTAGTGAGATGACATTGGATGGTTCGGGTGCCGGTTGTGCGGCTTGTGGTGTGGTCAGTAGCGCGACGATGGTGATGGGTTGGCCGCAGTGCGGGCAGTCGCGTAGGGCGGCGGGTTCGGGCCGGTAGGGCTTCGGCATGGCGGTGCTGGTGTCGGGCGGTGTGGTGGTGTCGCGGGCCCGGCGGCGGCCTGCTTCGGCGCGGCAGCGCCCGGAGCAGTAGGTGTGCCGGCCGGTGTTGCGGGCGGCGGGTGTGAAGGTGTTCCAGCAGATCGGGCAGGTGCGGGTGTCGGGTTCAGCTGGCACGGTTGTTCACCGCCTGGCGCAGGGTGCTGGCGTGGTTTTGGTGGGCGCGTAGCCGGTAGGAGGGTCCGTCGATGCCGACGACGGCGGCGCGGTGCAGGAGCCGGTCGAGCATGGCTGCGGCGACGGTGGCGTCGCCGAACGCGCCGGCCCAGTCCGCGATGCCGACGTTGGTGCTCAAGATCGTCGACGACTTCAGATACCGCTGGTTGATCACTTGGAACAGGGCGGATGCGCCGTCGCTGGGCAGTGGCAGATACCCGAGTTCGTCGATCACCAGCAGGCGCGGGCCGGCGAAGAAGCGCATGCAGGTCGCCCAGCGGCCTTCGATCGCGGCTTTGTGGCAGCGGGCGGCAAGATCGGCGGCGGTGGTGAAGTAGACCCGGTGGCCGGACTCGACCGCTGCGCGGGCCAGTCCGACCGAGAGCATGGTCTTGCCGACGCCGGGCGGTCCGACGAACAACACGTTGGAGGCGTCGTCGAGGAACCGCAGGGTGGCCAGATCGCGGATGAGTTTCTCGTCGACGCCGGGTTGCGCGGCGAAGTCGAAGTCGCTGATTGACCAGGGCTCGGGCAGGCAGGCGAACCGCAGCCGGCCGGCGAGTTTGCGGGCCTCGGTGGATTCGACCTCGATCTCCAGCAGCCGCTCCAGGGCCGCAGTCAGCGACAGCCGTTCGGTGCGGGCGGCGTCCAGGATCCGAGGCAGGGCCTCAGCCGCTTCGTTCAGCTTCAGATAGGCCAGATGGGCGCGCAGTTGCTGATAGCGGCGTGCTTCGCTCATCGCCGGTGGGCTGGTAGTCACGAATGGTTCTCCTCGGTTGTGCTGACGCTGTCCGGGGTGGACGGCGGGTTCTTGAGCCGGGCTGCGGCCGCGGCGTAGGTGGACATGTCGATCACGACCCGGGCGGCGGGATCGCCGGTCGCGACGCCGCGCAGCCGGGATGCCTCGACCATGGCGGCGGCCGAGGGTGGACGGCGGGTTTTGTGCTGGCAGCGCTGGCCGGTACTGAATCGTTCGAGGACCGCCTTCTCCAAGGCGATGACGTGTCCGTCGTCGCGGATGATCTCGCCGGCGCCGTCAGGTTTGCGGGGGTGCTGCGCGACGATCACACCGGAGGCAGTGGCCAGCCGGACGGTGTCGGTGCCGAGACGGTGCCTGACGGTGATCGCGGTGCCGCGCATGCCCGGTGGGACGGAGTAGTGGTTGCCGCGGAACGGCACCAGCCCTTGCGGGGTGACGGTGTTGGTCAGCTCGAGCTCGGCCGGGAACGGCGCGAGCGGGCAGGCCCGCAACGGCTCAGCCTCGGCGAGCTCACCGACGGTGCTGCGGTGTCCTGCGCGCATCCGGCGCCGGCCGTCGAGGCGCTCGCAGAGCGCGTCCAGTCCTGCCTGCGCCGCCTGGATACTGATGTCGTCGGGCAGCGTGCGCCAC
>NZ_JBFAZH010001397.1:0-1817 GCF_040681735.1 Actinoplanes sp. NPDC051633
GTTCCCGGGTGGCCTCTCCGAGGTGCGCCAAGCTCTCTACGACCTCTGGGGGCCGTACGCCCGGCACGCGGGCGGCAGCCGACCCGGCGAGGCGACCTCGGCCGGGGTCGTGCAGCCGCCCGTACCCGCCGGCCTGGCGCTGATCGCCCCCAAGCTCTACCAGTGCGTGCTCTCCCGGCGGACGCTGCACGACATGGTCCGGCGCGACGCCGGGCTCGCCCGCGAGCTCGGCCGGCCGCCGATCATCTTCCGGGTGTGGCCGGACTACGAGCTGCGCCCCCAGATCGACCGGTCCGCGCCCACGGTCAAGGCCAACGCGGCCTGGCAGTCGTACGGCGCGTTCGGCCGTGGCGTCGTCTGGGCGGTGATCGACAGCGGCATCGACGGCTGCCATCCACACTTCCGCGGCTTGGAGATCGGCGGAACCGGTGGCAGTGGCGTGACGGGCGGGCTGCACCGGGACTTCAGCTATCTGGTGAACCCCGAGGATCCGCCGCAGGCCGCGGACCTCCCGGGCGCGGCGCCGGCCGGTGACGCGCCGCTGGCCGACGAGAGCGGCCACGGCACCCACGTCGCCGGCATCATCGCCGGGCGTACCCCCGGCGACCGCCCACCGCGGGTGGCGTCGTCGAAGGATCCGGGCAACGGCGGCTACGTGCCGCGGGCCTCGACCGGGCGGCTGTCCGGGATGGCGCCGGAGTGCGAGCTGGTGAGCATCAAGGTGATGCGGCGCAGCAGCCAGGGGCTGTGGGTCACGTCGTCGAGCGCGGTGATCAAGGCCCTGACCTACCTGCGGTCCGAGGTGAACATCGATCCGGCCGTGCTGCGGGTGCACGGCGTCAACCTGAGCCTCGGCTGCGTGTGGCAGCCCGACCAGTACGCCGCCGGACAGTCGCCGCTGTGCCAGGCGCTCAACCAGCTCGTCGCCTCCGGCGTGGTGGTCGTGGTCTCGGCCGGCAACTACGGCGCCCGCACCACGTTCGGCGACTCGGTCAACACCTCGGCGGTCATGGGCTCGATCACCGAGCCGGCGCACGCCGAGGACTGCATCGCCGTCGGCTCGACCCACCGCGACGCACCGCACGCCTTCGGCGTCACGTGGACCTCGGGCAAGGGCCCGACCCTGGACGGCCGGATGAAGCCCGACGTGGTCGCGCCCGGGGAGTGGATCGCGTCGGCGGCGACCGGCGAGGTCCGCGCCCGGGCCGGCCTCAACCCGCCGGGCGGCGACGCCACGTACGCCGAGCAGTCCGGCACCTCGATGGCGGCCCCGCACGTCTCCGGGATCATCGCCGCCTTCCTCTCCGCCCGCCCGGAGTTCATCGGCCGCCCGCGACAGGTCAAGGCGTTGCTCACCAAGAGCGCCACCGACCTCGGCCGGGAGCGGTACGCACAGGGCGCCGGCCTGGTCGACCTGATGCGCATGCTGTCCAACGTCTGACGCCGGGAGGCTCCAATGCGACGACTGTCCACGCAGGAACCCGTCTGGGATCTGTACTTCGACGAGGCTGGCGGGCTCACCGCACCGGCCGCGACCACCATGCTCGGCGAGCTGGCCGCGGAGGGCGTCGACGACCTGTTCGTCTTCAGCCACGGCTGGGGCACCTCCGAGGGCTCCGCACGCCGGTTGTGCGACGCGATGTTCCCGCTGATCCGAGAGGCGGCGGCCGGCGCCTCCGGGCTCGGCCGGGTCGGCTTCGCCGGGGTCTACTGGCCGTCGCTGTGGTTCCCGCCGACGCCCGCGACGCCCGCCGGGCAGGGCGGCGCCATCCAGGCCGGGGGAGCGGTGACCAGCCTGAGCGCCGGGACGACCGCGG
>NZ_JBFAZH010001398.1:0-1816 GCF_040681735.1 Actinoplanes sp. NPDC051633
GGCGCCCCCCCCCACCCCGGTGGGGTGATCAGGACTGCCGCGTCAGCTCGACCGGCAGGTGACCGTCGGCCAGTTCCAGTTGCCGTTGGCCATGATCGTCACCCCGAAGTTGTTGCCGTTGCCGTTCGGTCTGGCCGTGATGGTGCCAGTGGTGCCGCTGACCGCCGCGTTCCAGCTGTTCTGCAGGCTCTGACCGCCGCCCAGGCCGAGCGCGACGGTCCAGTTGTTGGTGCCGCTGACCGCGACGTTGAGGTTGAACCGGTCGCCGAACGTCTGCCCGGCCGACAGTGTCGCGGTGCAGTTGCCCGGCTGCGGGTTCGGCGGCGGAGTGGTGCCGCCACCGCCTTCCCAGACCGTGATGTCGGAGCTGCCGCTGCTCTGGTAACCCTCCGTCGCCATGATCTGGTAGCTGTGGTTGCTGCCGAGTTGGAGACCGGCGCGGGCCCAGGCGTCGAAGTGGTTGGCGGTGGTGATGGTGCCACTTGACCGCTTCTGCTGGCGGACGCTCCAGAACTGGTAGAACGTGCAGCGGTCGCCGTCGATGCAGGGCTGGTTGACCCGCTGGCTGCGGAGGATGTCGTAGGTGCCGCCGTCGGTGGTGACCGTGCCGAACCGGGTGGCGCCGCTGCTCGGGTTGTAGCTGCCGAAGTTCTCCACGACGTAGTACTCGATGAGCGGGTTGCGCGTCCATCCGTACAGGGCCAGGTAGGTGTTGTTGTTGCCCGGGTTGTAGGTGCCCGAGTAGCTGACCGTCCGCCGGCTGCCGGTGGCCCAGCCCTTGCCGCCGACCCAGTTGTTGGTGCTGTTGTTCCAGCTGCTGCTGTACCGGCCGTCGGCGCGCAGCGTCATGCTCGCGTTGCCGCTGTCCTTCCAGAACGAGAAGAAGTACCCGTTGTGCGTGCCGGTGGCGTTCGAGGTGAGGGTTCGGTCGGCCTCGGCGTACGCGCTGGGCGCTGCGATCATCGTGCCGGCGGCGGCCAGCACGGCGGCGCACAGGGTGCCGAGGATCAGACGCATGCGCCTGACCCGGATGGGTCTGGTGGCGGTGTCGGTCATGTCCTTGCTACCTCCTGATGAGGGCTGGCTGGGGCGGCCAGCTGGCGGTGCGACCCGGCGGGCTCTCCTGGCGGCCGCGGAGATCGGCGTCGCACCGTCGCGGCGGGTGGGCCGTCGTCCGTGCTCAGACCGGAGGAGAAGGTCGCGATGTGGGGGCATCGATCGCGGTTGATTGCTGTGCTGAGACGGTATGGCGTGCCTCGGAAACTTGTCAACAACTTCCAGAAATATTGCGGAAACCTAATTGCTGCCAAGTTATGGCGAATGAAGCATCATGGCTGGCCAGAGATTCGCAGCGTCTGTCGAATGTTGCGGAACGAGGTGCAGTGGCGCTCCACGACGATCATCGGCTCAGCACAAATTCCGAAACTTCCGGAGCGCTTACCGCCGGGTGATCAGGAAGGAGGTCTCCTCGGCGTACGTGTCACCGGCCACCTCCGGGTCGAGCCCGAGCAGCCCGCCGCGCACCCGCACGAACCGGCCCGGGTAGTTGAACGAGGCGAGCCGCACGCTGCGCGGCTCGGCACCGGGCCTCGGGCAGAACGTGGCGTCCATCAGGAACAGTGGCCCGCCGTCGTCCCACCCCAGCCGCAGGCCGAAGGACTCGTGCCGCACGTACCGGCCGTCGGCCACCCGCAGCGACAGGCAGTCCTCGTCGGCGATCCCCCGCACCACCGTGACCGTCAGACCGGATACGCCGCCCGCCTCGATCAGGCGGTCCCCGTCGAGAGCCACCACGGTGTCCGCTCCGGCAACCGGC
>NZ_JBFAZH010001399.1:0-1812 GCF_040681735.1 Actinoplanes sp. NPDC051633
CGGCCGAGGCGGCGCGCCTGGACCGGGCGCGGGCCGCCGTCGCCGAGCGGCTGGGGGCGGCGCGGCTGGACGCGATCAAGCGGCGCGGCGCGGGGCTGACCCCGGCGCAGGTGGTCGATGAGGCCATGCGCGCCATCGGCGCCGCGGGGCCGCCGCTACCGTAGTCGCGTGTCTCAGATCCCGTGGTGGGGGCTGCCCCTCATCGCCGCCGTGTTCGCCCTGGCCGGGGCCGGGGTGGCCATCCTCGTGTCGGCCCGCAACGACTATGCCCGCAGCCGGGCCCGCCGGACCAAGCGGTGGTATGCCGAGCGCAAGGACGCCTACGTCCAGTTGATGGCGGTGTTCGAGCGCGTCGCCTACGGGCTGCGCGTCAACCAGTCCGGCGACCCGCTCATCTACCTGGACCAGGTCGGGCCCGCCCTGGCCCAGGTCCGCCTGCTCGCCTCGGGGCCGGTGCGCAGCGCCGCGCTGGCCGTGCACCTGCTGCTGGAGAAGCTGCACACCTCGGGTGGCCCGGCGCCGGTTCCGGGGGTGGAGCCGCAGAAGCACTTCCGAGAGCTGCTCGCCCAGGTGCCGCTGGTGATGCAGGAGCTCGAGGTGGCGGTGCGTGAGGAGCTGGGCATCGACGCCTCGCCGCCGGAGCCGGGCGTGCCTTCTCGGTTGGTGCGGGGCAGGATCAGATCGGAAACGTGATCCTGGGGAGGGGCTCATGTCCGACTTGTCCGTGCTCGATGGAACGACTGCCGCAATCGTCCGCAGTGGGGTGGTCGCGGTGCTGCGGGCGCCCACCGCGGACAGCTTCGCCGCCGTCGCCGATGTGCTGGTCCGAGCCGGGATCACCGCGATCGAGGTGACGCTGACCTCGCGCGGGGCGGTCGACGCGATGGCCGGGCTGCGCCGGCAGCTGCCGCCGTCCGCGGTGATCGGCGCCGGCACGGTGCTGACTCCCGACCAGGCCAAGGCCGCCGTGGACGCGGGCGCGTCGTTCCTGGTGTCGCCGGTGCTCGACCCGCTTATGGCCCAGGATTTCGGGGTGCCGTTCTACCCGGGCGGGCTGACCCCGAGCGAGCTCCACCGCGCGACCCAGACCGGCGCGCCGCTGGTCAAGCTCTTCCCGGCGGCCACGGTCGGCCCCGGCTACCTCAAGGACCTGCACGGCCCGCTGCCCGGCCTGCGGATCATGCCGACCGGCGGCATCGGCATCGACGACATCGCGACGTGGCTCTCGGCGGGTGCGTCGGCGGTCGGGCTGGGCGGTCCGCTGCTCGGCGACGCCGCCTCCGGCGGCAGTTTGACCGAGTTGGGGGTACGCGCACAGCGCGCGGCCGACGCGGTGGCCTTCGCCAGGTCCGCCGCATGACGGGGGTGTTCACGTTCGGCGAGACGATGGGGCTGGTCGCCGCGACCGACATCGGCCCGCTCGACCACGTCTCCTCGTTCCGATATGCGATCGGCGGCGCCGAGTCCAACGTGGCGATCGGCGTGGCCCGGCTCGGCGGCGCGGCAACGTGGCTGGGGCGGGTGGGCCCGGACGCCACCGGCGACCTGATCGCGCGGCGGCTGCGCGCCGAGGGCGTGCACACCATCGCCATCCGGGACGAGGCGTTCACCGGGCTGATGGTGCGCTATCGGCGGACCGGGGCGCAGACCCACGTCGACTACCACCGGGCCGGCAGCGCGGGGTCCCGGCTGTTGCCGACCGACCTGCCCGGCTTCGACGACGTCGACATCCTGCACGTCACGGGCATCACGCCCGCCCTCAGCGACACCGCTCGCACGACGGTGTTCCAGGCCGTCGAGCGGGCCCGGGCC
>NZ_JBFAZH010001400.1:0-1808 GCF_040681735.1 Actinoplanes sp. NPDC051633
CGCGCCGCTCGTCGGGCTGGTCGGCGCCAACGGCCACGGGCGCTGGCACCGGCGCCGGATGGACGAACTCGCCGCGGCCGGGACGATCCGGCTGGGCGGGTTCGCCGATCCGGCCCCGATCGAGGCGGATCCGCCGTTGCCGCCGGGCGTCCCGGTGTTCACCGATCACCGGGAGCTGCTGGCCGGCGTACCCCTGGATGTCGCCGTGATCTGCACGCCGCCGCACACCCACCTGGCCATCGCCCGGGACGCGCTGGAGGCCGGCTGCGACCTGCTCATGGAGAAACCGCCGGTGGTGTCGGTCGCCGACCACGAGACACTGAGCGCGGCGCTGGCGGAGGCGGACGCGGCCTGCCAGGTCGGCTTCCAGGCGCTGGGCTCGGCCGCGCTGACCCGGCTGTGCGACGCGATCGGCGCGGGCGAGCTGGGCGCGATCACCGGCCTGGCCACGGTCGCGTCCTGGCGGCGCGACGACGCCTACTACGGCCGGGCGGCCTGGGCGGGGCGTCCGGGCCTGGGCGACGGCGCGCTGGTCAACCCGTTGGCACACGCGCTCATGCAGAGCATCGCGATCGCCGCCGCGGCCGGTGCGGGCGAGCCGGTGCACCTCGCCGCCGAGCGGTTCCGGACCCGGCCGATCGGCACCGACGACACCGCGTTCGCCCGGGTCACCTTCGCCGGCGGGCTCCGCCTGCTGGCCGCGGTGACGCTGGCCGGCGAGGACTTCGTGCCCGGCGAGGTGATCGTCACCGGCAGCCGGGGCCGGGCCGTGCTGGAGTATCCGACCGACCGGCTCACGCTGCCCGGCGCGGCGCCGCGCGAGTTCGGCCGCGCCGACCTGCTCACCAATCTGGTGGCCCACCGCCGTGACCCGGCGGGCGATCCGCTGCTGGCGCCGCTGAGCCGGACGCTCGGCTTCACCCGGGTGGCCGAGGCGCTGACCGGCAGCGCGGACCCGGTGCTGCTCAACGGCGGCGCGGTGCGCGACGAGGGCGCCGGACCGGCCCGGGTGCGGGTCATCACGGGCGTCAACGAGGTGCTGCGGCAAGCCGCGCAACGGTGCGCGCTGCCCTCCGAACTCGGCGTGGCGTGGGCTCGAGGACCGGGCATCGAAAGGCGACTGCAAACGGCCGTCTGAGGACCGTACGCGATGTCGCATTCCGCCCGAGAATCGGGCCGGAGCGATTCCTGACGCCTATTTCCACCGCAACATTCCTGCACATCAAACATATTGAGTTTAATCGATATCAAATCTACCTTCGGAATGCGGGCTCGCAATGGTAACCCCTCCGAAGGAGAGATCATGAGGAAACGTCCCTTGATCGGGGCCGGCGCCGGGGCCCTCGCCGCGGTGCTGGTGCTCGGTCTGGCCGGCGCAGCGCGGGCGGAGTCGCTGTTCGCCGACGACTTCAACGACGGCAACGCCGGCGGCTGGTCGAAGTCCGGCGGCGACTGGTCGGTGGTCGGCGACGGCACGCCGGCGTTCCAGCAGGGCAACACCGGCAGCGAGCTGGCCCGCCAGTTCGCCGGCAAGACGAGCTGGACCGACTACTCGGTGCAGGCCAGGGTCAAGCCGCTGAGCTTCAACGGGTCCAACCGCCTGGTCGCGATCGCCGCCCGTTCCTCGAGCGCGACCAAGATGTACCGGCTCGCGCTGACCAACGCGAACCGTGCCGAGCTGCAGGTGGTCAACGGCGGCTCGGTCACCGTGCTCGGCTCGGCGGCGCTCACCGTGGCCACCGGCACCTGGTACACCCTGCGCATCGAGGCCAGTGGCAGCTCGATCCGCGGGCTGGTCAACGGCTCGC
>NZ_JBFAZH010001401.1:0-1808 GCF_040681735.1 Actinoplanes sp. NPDC051633
TGTCGGTGACGGTGGGCAGCAGCCGAGGCCGATCCGTCCACGCGGCGGCCAGCCCGCCGGGCCGCATCTGCCGTCCGTCCCGCGCCGGAGCGGGTCCGTCGGCGACAGTCCCCGGCCGCCACCCTGCAACAGCGCGTGGACGACGCGGCTCCTCGCCATCCGGCTCCACAAGGTCGGCCCACGGCCGCTCCTGACGCTTCTGCGCAGCACTTGCCATGACCGGCGCAGGCGGTCGTCCCGCCGCAGGCGGTCTCGACGTCGGGCGGGTGAGGACCGGAGGCACGGGTACGCCCCGGTCCGCGATCATCTTCGCCAGCGCCTCGGCGCCCGGCCCCGTCCCCGCTCCGCGCTGCCACGCGGTGACCACTGTGGCCAGCCGGTCCGGCCCGGCCGGCAGCAGCACGCTGACCGACTCGAGGATCCGGCCCCGCTCGCCGCGCCGCATCTGCACGATCACCTGCAGTGCGGCCACCACCTGGGCGTGCAGCGCCGCCCTCGGCAGACCGCCCAGCAGGCCCAGCGCCTCCAGCCGCGCCGGGACGTCGGCCGGCGTGTTCGCGTGCAGGGTGCCCGCGCCGCCGTCGTGCCCGGTGTTCAGGGCGCCGAGAAGGTCGGCGATCTCGGCGCCGCGGCACTCGCCGACGACGAGCCGGTCGGGTCGCATCCGCAGCGCCTGCCGGACCAGGTCGGTCAGGGTGACCGCACCGGCGCCCTCCACGTTGGCCGTTCGCGTCTGCAGCGCCACCACGTGCGGGTGCTCCGGCCGCAGCTCGGCCGCATCCTCGACCAGCACGATGCGCTCACCCGGCGGCACCAGGCCGAGCAGGGTGCCCAGCAGCGTCGTCTTGCCACTGCCGGTGCCGCCGGTGACCAGATATGCCAGCCGGGCCGCGACGATCGCGGTCAGCACCGCCGCGATCTCCGGCGGCACGGTCCCGTGGGACACCAGGTCGTCCAGGGTGAAGGGCCGCTGGCGGAAGGTACGCAGGGACACGTACGGCCCCGAGGTGGCCACCGGCGGCAGGACCGCGTGCAGCCGGGTCCCGTCGGGCAGCCGGGCGTCGGCATAGGGCTGCCCGTCGTCGAGCCGCCGGCCACACGCCGCGGCGAGCCGTTGCGCGAGGCGGCGTACCTCGTCGGGGCTGTCGAAGCTCACCTCCGCTCGGTGCAGTCCCGCCCCGCGATCCACCCAGACCTGCACGCCGTTGACCAGGACGTCGGTGATCCGCGGGTCGGCCAGCAGCGGCGCCAGCGGCCCGGCGCCGACCAGGTGGTCGTGCACCTTGCCGGCCAGGCGGAGCACGGTGGCATCGCCGAGGACCGCGCTGCCCGGCTCGCGGCGCACCGCGTCGACGACCGCTGCCGGTGTCGCGTCGACCCCTTCGGTGGCGAACTGTTGCCGCACGCGCTCGGTCATGCCAGGCGGCACCTCGGCGGCACGGGCGGCGCCGGCCCGAGAGGGCGAGGACGAGGAGGGCGACGGCGGCTGGGCGACTGCGCGCCGCCGGTTTGGCGGAGTAGTGGCCGGAGCCAGGGCGGACAGGTCGGCGGTCATGCCGCCGCCTCCTCAGCGCCGCCGGTCAGGTCCGCGATCAGTTGCCGGCACAGCTCGGCCAGCGGGCCGCGCCCGTTCCCGGCCGGCGCGTCACCCCGCTCCAGCCGCTCGCACATCGCCGGATCCGCGGCCAGCTCGCCGGCCAGCGGCAGCGACAGCACCCTGGCCACCTCACGCGCCCGCAGCCGGGCCGGCCCCGGCCCCCCCCCCACCCCCCCCCCATGACTGCAGTGCGCGCCGAACAACGAGGACA
>NZ_JBFAZH010001402.1:0-1803 GCF_040681735.1 Actinoplanes sp. NPDC051633
GCGTGACCGCTCGGACGGCTCGCTCGTCGGCCGGGGCGGCTTCACCCGCATCGACCTCGACGGCGAGACGGTGCTCGAGCTCGGCTGGGTGGTGCGCGACGCGCGCGCCGGCCGGGGCTATGCGACCGAGATCGGCCGGGCCGCGCTCGGCTGGGCCGCCACCCACCAGCCGGACCTGCCGGTGGTGGCCTTCACCGAGGTGCACAACCGAGCGTCGCGAGCGGTCATGGAACGGCTCGGGATGCGACCGGCCGGCATCATCCGGCGTACGGGCCTCGTCGAAGGCCGCGACGGCCTGCACCCCGACGCGCCCTTCGCCCTGTACCGGCGCTGAACCTCGGAGGATCAGCCGAGAGTGGGCGCCCCCAGCTTCGCCAGGACGCTGTCCTCGCCGATGAAGACACACCCGCCCCCGCGCACCGTCTCGGTGATCATCGCGATCATCTCCGGCTTGCGCGAGTCCACCAGGTCGACCCAGTCCAGCGGCGCCTCCGTGTCCGGGTCGACGCGGGCGCTCCAGCCGGCGATCTCCACCAGGATGGGGATCAACCGCAGGCCGATCTCGGTCAGCCGATAGCTCACCCGCCGCCGGTCGACCGGATCCGGGCTGCTGACCAGCACGCCCGCCGCCTCCAGTTGGGTCAGCCGGGCGGAGAGCACACTGGGCGCGATCTTCTCCTCGGAGGCGAGGAACTCCTTGAAGGTGTGCTTACCGAAGTACACGATGTCGCGCACGATCAGCAGCGACCAGGGGTCCCCGAAGGTTTCCAGGCCGAAGTTGATCGGACAGTGCGACTTGCCGTTCGCGCGCTTCATGGCCGTCCTCTTGACTACGATAATGATAGTGGAATAGCCTGACGCCAGGATACCTCACTACGGTCATCATAGCGAAGGCGGATATCATGCGTACTTTCCACCGGCTCGTCGCCAACACCCTCCTGGCCGGCATGACCAACAACCTCGTCTGGTTCGCGCTGACCTTCTGGGCATACCTGGAGACGCGGTCCGTCCTCGCGACCTCGGTGGTCGGCGGCGCCTACATGCTCATGCTCGCAGCGAGCGGCATGTATTTCGGCACCTTCGTCGACCGGCATCGGCGGAAAACCTCGATGCTGGTCTCCAGCGTGGCGTCGCTGACGGCGTACGCCCTGGCGGCCGTCCTCTACCTGTTCACCCCGGCCGAGAACTTCCGCGATCTGAGCCGGCCCGAGTTCTGGGGACTCACGCTGCTTGTCCTGGCCGGCGCCATCGCCGGAAACCTCCGCACGATCGCGCTGTCCACCTCGGTCACGCTGCTGGTTCCGCAGGAGCAGCACGCCCGCGCCAACGGCCTGGTCGGCACCGTCAACGGCATCTCGTTCGCCCTCACCTCGGTCTTCAGCGGCCTGGCCATCGGGCTGCTCGGCATGGGCTGGGCGCTGCTGATCACCCTGGCGCTGACCGGGCTGGCGCTGGCGCACCTGTCCACCATCACCCTGTCCGAGCCCGCTCCCGGGCCCGACCCCGATGCGCAGCCCGGCAAGGTCTCGGCGTTCGACCTGCGCGGTGCGCTGACCGCCGTGCGCGCGGTGCCGGGCCTGCTCACGATCCTGTACTTCAGCACCTTCAACAATCTGCTCGGCGGCGTCCTCATGGCGCTGATGGACCCGTACGGCCTGACCCTGGTGTCGGTCGAGGCGTGGGGCGCCGTGCTCGCCGTCACCAGCGCCGGCTTCATCGTCGGCGGCCTGATCATCGCCCGCCGCGGCCTCGGCGCCCGCCCGGTGCGGGTCCTGCTGCTGGCCAACATGGCGATGTGGACGG
>NZ_JBFAZH010001403.1:0-1799 GCF_040681735.1 Actinoplanes sp. NPDC051633
CCGCCGGCGACAAGGTCAAGGAGCTGGCCATCAAGATCCCCGGCCTGGCCGCCGCCGTCACCTCGCTCAGCGGCGGCAACCAGCAGAAGGTGGTGCTCGCCCGGGCGCTGCTCACCGAGCCGGCCGTGCTGCTGCTCGACGAGCCGACCCGCGGCATCGACGTCGGCGCCAAATCGCAGATCGCCGCCCTGATGGCCGAGCTGGCCGCCCAGGGCTACGGGGTGCTGTTCATCTCGTCCGAGCTGGCCGAGGTGATCGCCATGGCCGACCGGGTGCTGGTGATGGCCCGGGGCCGGGTCACCGCCGAGTTCACCGCGGCGAACGTCACCGAGGAGGCGCTGGTCAGCGCCTCTGCTTCCGATCAGGTCCTGGAGGCCTCCTGATGACCGACACCGTCGCGAAGCCCGCCACGTCGGAAGCGCCGCCGCCGGAGGCGCCGCAGGGGAACCTGGCGCTGGCGAAGGCCGCGTTGTGGCTGATCCGCGGCCGTACCCTGATCGTCCTCGTCGTCCTGGTGATCATCTTCAGCGCGATCTCGTCGGAGTACCTGACGCAGAGCAACCTGATCCTGATGACCAAGCACGTGGCCATCAACGCGATCCTGGCCATCGGCGTCACCTTCGTCATCCTGACCGGGGGCATCGACCTGTCGGTGGGCTCGATCGCCGGCCTGGCCAGCATGATCGCGGGCGGGCTGCTGTTCAGCGGCCTCGACGTCGGCGCCGGCACGATCTTCTTCTCGGTCGCCGTCGTCATCGTGATCGGCATCCTGGTCGGCGCGGCCGTCGGCACCCTCAACGGCGTCCTGATCACCCGGTTCCGGGTGGCGCCGTTCATCGCCACGCTCGGCATGCTCTACGTGGCCCGGGGCGCCGCCCAGCTGCTCAGCAACGGCGGCACGTTCCCCGACCTGTCCGGCACGCCGGCGCGCGGCAACGAGGGCTTCAACTTCATCGGCGTGGACAGCATCCTCGGCATCCCCGTCGCGGTCTGGATCATGGTGGTGGTCGCCGCCGCGGCGATCGTCGTGACCACCCGCACCCCGTTCGGCCGCCGGGTCTTCGCGGTCGGCGGCAACGAGCGCGCCGCGGTGCTCTCCGGCATCCGGGTCAACCGCGTCAAGATCGCCGTGTACGTGATCTCCGGCGCCTGCGCCGCGCTGGCCGGCCTCCTGCTCACCTCGGAGCTCGGCGCCGCGTACCCGGACACCGCCACCACCTACGAACTCAACGCGATCGCCGCGGCGGTCCTCGGCGGCACCGCGCTCAGCGGTGGCCGCGGCACCATCATCGGCACCGTCATGGGCGCCTTCGTCATCGGATTCCTCAGCGACGGCCTGGTGCTCGTCGGCGTCTCCACCTTCTGGCAGTCGGTGGTCAAGGGCGCCGTGATCATCTTCGCCGTCATCACCGAACAGGCACAGCAGCGCCTGCAGACCGGTCTCGCCAAACGAGCCGCGTAACCCATCCTCAGAAAGGCATCCCCCATGAAGATCATCCGTAAGGTGCTGCCGATCGGCGCGGCGGCTCTGCTCGCCCTCACCGCCGCCTGCGGTGGCAGCGACGACACCCCGGCGGCGTCCGGCGGCCAGAGCGCGGCGGCGAGCTCCAAGCTCATCGTGATCATCACGCCGTCGCCGGACAACGTGTTCTTCAAGGCCGAGCAGGAGGCCGCCGACGCGCAGGCCAAGAAGCTGGGCTACCAGACGCTGGTGCTCAGCCACGACGACGACCCGACCAAGCAGAGCCAGGAGATCGACACCGCGATCTCCCGCAAGGCCGCCGCGATCATCCTGGACA
>NZ_JBFAZH010001404.1:0-1798 GCF_040681735.1 Actinoplanes sp. NPDC051633
GTCCCGGCGCTCAAGCTCGAACAGGTGACGGCGCGGGCGGCAAGCTCGGTCATGCATGTGACCTACCGCGTGCTGTCCTGAGCGGCAGGCGGCTTCCGTCGCCCGGAAACTGCCTGCCGCAAAGGGTGCCGACGCTACGTCCGGGTGCAGGTGACCGCGGACGGGGTGGCCGCCGCGCCGCTACCGACGAAACCGAAAACGACCGATCCGCCGGGTGCGATGGCGCCGTTGTGGTCGACGTTGCGTACGCCGACGTTCGGGCCCGGCGAGCTGAGCACGCCGTTCCACAGCGACGCGACGGTCGTTCCGCTCGGGTATGTCCATGTCACGGTCCACCCTCGGCCGGCGGTCGAGCCGGTGTTGCGGACGGTCACCTCGGCCTGGAAGCCGCCCGCCCACGAGCCGAGGGTGCGCAGGGTGGCCGAGCATTCGCCGGCCGGTGGCTCGGAGGGTGTGCCCGGTGGCGTGGACGGCGGTTCGGAGGACGGGGGTTCGGTGCCGTAGCGCTCGCCGAGGCTGATGCCGGTGGTGCTGCCGGCGCCGCCGAGCCGTACCTGGTGGTCGAGGCTGACGAACTTGTTCTGGTGCTGCCACAGCGCCGGCTTGAGCAGTGCGTACTTCTGCTCGTCCCAGGTCTTCCAGTCGTCCAGCAGCAGGCCGCCGGTGTCGCCGGAGTTCGGGTTGAGCACCCAGAACGTCTGATGCAGTCGTTTCTCGACGATCAGGTCGCGCAGGGCGGTCATCCACTTGTCCTGCCGGGGATCCTGGCCGAGCCGGCCGCCCCATTCCCCGATCAGCAGGGGAGCGGTGTTGCCGTCGTGCAGGTAGAGCCAGTTCGGCGTCCACACCTCGGCGGTCAGCGACGCCTTGTCGAAGGGCTTGTCGAACCAGGGCTGGTTGAACACCAGCGGCCCGTAGTCGTGCGGCGAGTACACCAGCTGGTCGGCGTTGGCGCCGAGGTTGACCGGGTGCGCCGCCGCGCCGCGCAGGTTCCCGCCCCACCAGGTGGAGTAGTAGTCCGTTCCGGTGGCGGACGACCAGTTCGTACCGTTCTTCGGGTAGATCTCGATGCCCTCGCAGAGGATGAGCACGTTCGGGTTGATGGCCAGGATCCGCCGCCCGGCCGTCTCGCAGGCAGCCTTGAAGTTGTCCTGGTCGGTCGAGGAGTCCCACTTGGCCCGCGGGGTCTCGCCCGCCTTGCCGTGCGGTTCGTTCTTGACGTCCATCGCGATGAGCGTGTCGTTGCTGCGGTAGCGCGTGGCCACCCACTCCCAGGCCTGGTAGAACTGCTCGCTGGTGATCGAGCCCTTCCACCAGACGGGATAGATGTGGCCGGAGTTGTCGGCCTCGGCGCTGTGCACGTCGAGCATCACCTTGATGCCGAAGCGCTCGCAGAGGGCGAGGAAGGCGTCGAACACCTGCAGGGTGGTCTTGCCGGCCAGCTCCGGGTTGGCGTACGTGTTCACTCCGGACGAGACGCCTGCCTGGCCGGCTTTCCATTCCAGCAGCAGCTGAGTGGAGATCGGGACCCGGACGATGTTGATGCCGCGGTCGGCCATCGACTTCGTCACCTCGGTCATGTTCGCCGACCACAGCCCGTGGAAGACGCGTTCGGTGGCGTTGAAACCGAACCAGTTGGTGCCGGTGAGCCAGACCGGATTGCCGGCCTCGTCGACGATCTGATTGCCGCGGGTGTGCAGCCAGTCGGCGGTGGGCGCCGCGGCCTGCGCGGTGCTCGCGGTCATGCCGGCCGCCCACAGCAGGGGCGCGGTCAGTGCGGCGGCCGCGACCGCGGCCA
>NZ_JBFAZH010001405.1:0-1797 GCF_040681735.1 Actinoplanes sp. NPDC051633
CGCTACCCCCCCCACTAAAACCCCAATGCACTAAATCACCTTCAACACGGGGGCTACGAGCTGACGTTTTTGGGTTGTGGGGGCGCCCGCAACCCCGAGGCCGGCCGCCCCTGCGTCAAGGAGTAGCCGGTGACCACCACAGAGACCGAGCCGAAGCAGCGCGCGGTCGGCGCGCCCACCGCGGTCCTCCTGGGCCTGCTCGGCGGGGCGATCCTCATCGGCGTGTGGTGGCTGGCGCTGATCGTCTTCGGCATCGAGTCCTACCTCGCGCCGACCCCGCTCGAGGTCTTCACCGCGTTCACCGGCGAGGCATCCTATTTGCTGCAGAATGCGTGGGTCACGCTGACCGAGACGGCCCAGGGATTCGGCCTGGCCGTGGTCATCGGCCTCACGATCGGCACCCTGCTGGCCGCCTCGCGCATCGTCGAGCAGACGTTCATGCCGGCGCTCGTGGCGCTGAACGCGGTGCCCAAGCTGGCCTTCGCCCCGCTGCTGGTGGCCTGGATGGGCTTCGGCCCGGGACCCAAGATCGTCCTGGTCGTGCTGATGTGCGCCTTCCCGATCATCCTGTCGACCACCGCCGGCCTGGTGTCCACACCGGCCGACCTGGCGGAGATGGCCCGGTCGCTGTCCGCCTCGCGCGCGCAGATGTTCGGCCGCATCCGGCTGCCCGGCGCGCTTCCCCAGATCTTCGTCGGGCTCAAGGTGGCGATGCCGCTGGCGGTGATCGGCGCTCTGGTCGGCGAGCTCTTCGGGGCCTCGGAGGGGCTCGGCTACGTGGTGCAGAATTCCGGCGCCGACACCGGGATGCAGTTCGCCGCGATCACCCTGCTCGCCCTGATGAGCATCGTGCTCTTCTACGTCGTCGTCCTGATCGAGCGGCTCGCCGTGCCGTGGTTCAAGGGGACCACCGGCTGATTTGCCGGTTTGGTTCCCCGTGCAGTGAGTCGCCGGATGGTCACTCCGACATAACCCTCTCGGACGTTCGGTCAGGCTTTATCGGACATACCGGGAGACGGGGCGGAAAGTTGATCGTCCATCCCGGACGGCGACGCGGGTGTTGAGCAGGCGGTTTAGGGTAGATCACCAATGAGTCACGCGGAGATGTGAGATCCCTGCCGCTCTTCCGGTGGACTGTGCGGGGCGTGACTCGACCGATTAGCCTCGTGATGCAGGCCAGAGAACGGGCGAGGTGATCTGGATGATCGGGCTCCTGATCGTGCGCGACACGGGATATTTCGGCGTCCCGGTCCGCCAGCTACTCAACTCACAGCCCGACATCGAGGTGCTCGGCACGGTCCCCTTCGACGCGGGCGTCGTCGACACCGCGGCGGCCCTCGCCCCGCAGGTCATCGTCATCGACACGGAGTACATGGTGAGCCAGGTGCTCCCGGTGGCGGCCGAGCTCCGCGCCAAGGCGCCCTCCTGCTCGGTGCTGATGCTCTGCGACCCGAGCAAGCGAGGCATGCTCCCGCCTCGCCGCCGAGCCCGCGACCTCAGCTTCCTGCTGAAGGACGCGTCGGACACCCTGCTGGCCGACTCGGTCCGCCGCCTGGCGGCCGGCGAGCGCATCGTCCACCCGCGCCTGCAGACGGCGTCGCTGAACACGGACAGGCAACTGAGCACCCGAGAGCTGGAGGTCCTGGGCCTGGCCGCGGAGGGCGACTCGGTGGCCGACATAGCGGACCGGCTGTACCTCTCCGGCGGAACCGTCCGTAACTATCTGTCGACGGTCATCATGAAGACCGGAGCCCGCAACCGCCTGGACGCCATCCGCATCGTCCGCAAGAACGGCTG
>NZ_JBFAZH010001406.1:0-1796 GCF_040681735.1 Actinoplanes sp. NPDC051633
GACAACGGCCCCCGGCATCGCCGGGGGCCGTTGTCATGAGCTTCTCATGAGGCGAAGCGCTGGAGCCGCAGATCCTTGTCCGTCACGCAGGCGATCACCTCGGTGTTCCACGAGCACGAGGCGGAGTGCACGCCGGCCAGCGGCCCCAGCTGCACCGGGTCGTCGCCGACGTGCTGCCCGGCCAGCGCGGGATCGTCGAGGCTGGTGGACAGCGCCTTCGAGAAGAGCAACACGTTGCCGCCGTCCAGCCGGGCGCCCTGGCCGTCGGCCGTGAACTGCTCCTTGCCGGCCGAGTCAAGCAGCGTCACCTTCGGCGCCGACGAGGCGTTCTGGCCGACCAGCACGTTGTCCCCGACCGGCACGAGGGTCTCCGCGTTGGGCGCCTTGACGTGCCAGATCGACGCCGCGCCCGTCGAGACGTCCGCCCCGGCGATCTGGGTGGTCTCGGCGTCGTAGGACGCCTTCTCGATCCAGCAGGCGTGGTCGTCGCCGCAGGGCGCCAGGACCTCGACCTGCACCTCGGGGTTGATCGAGCCGATCACCGCCGGACCGCTCAGATCCGTCAGGTCGTAGGACAGGATGCGCTGGCTGTTGGTGCCCTTCTCGGCCACCACGACCCGGCCGTTGTGCAGGATCACCGGAGTCTCCGGCGCGGCCACGCCCGGCTTGGGTTCGACCAGCACCTTGCCGTTCTCCCGGTCGATCACCCGGGCCGACCGGTCGGACATAACCTGGAGCATCCGGGTGTCGTCCCCGGCGGCCGCGAGCGGTCGGCCGTTCATCTGGGCCGGCCCCGAGACGTCGGCGGGCGTCGACGCCCAGATCAGGCCGGTGCCGGAGCCGGTGCCGTTCTTGACGTCGGGCAGGTTCCACTTCTCGGAGCCGTCGCTCATCCGCAACCCGACCAGGCGGGACCCGGCGTCGTCGACCCAGACCGCAACGTCGTCGAAGACGAGCACGCGGTCGTTTTGAGCCACGTCGCGCTGCCACCGGACGTTGCCGTCGTCGGCGTCCAGCACGACCATCCGCCGGTTGTAGGGATCGGAATTCTGCTTGGAGTAGGCGACGAACGCGTCCGGCGTGGTCACGATCTGTTCCCAGCCGTTCTCCGCGGCCCCCGCCTTCGTGTTCCCCCAGATCCGCTTGCCGGTCGACGTGTCGGCCGCCACCACCCCGAGCGTCTTGTCCTGGTTCTCGGTGGCGAAGTAGGCCCGATCCCCGTTGACCCTGGCCTGCATGTAACCCGAAGCGTAGAGCTGGACGGCCGGCTCGAGCGAGACCGCCTTCGACTCCACGAGCGGCTGATAGTCCAGCGACCGATAGCCCGGCCAGAAGTACCAGGCCGCCACCCCGGCCAGGAGCAACACCACCACCAGGCCACCGGCGACGATCAAGAACCCCTTCCTGCGGTACGCGGGCCGGGTGGGCGTCGGCTGCCCCGGCTCCGGACCGGACTCCGGCCTCGCTGCCTGCGTCGACGCCAGCCAGGGCTCGTGCGCCGGCTGGGCCGCCGTGTGCCCGGCCATGGTGTGTCCTGGCCCGTTGTAGGGCGGCGAGCCGCCCGGCCCGAACGCGGCCGCCTCACCGGTGGCCCACGGGTCGACCGGGTCGGCGTAATCCGGCGCCGGCGGCTGCTCCGGAGCCGGCGGCTGATAGGCCTGGGCCGGGTTCTCGTGAGTCGGCGCGGGCGGCTGCTGCGGGACCGTCGCCGGCGTAGGGGTCGGCGTGGCCGCCTCGGCGACTCCGCGCCGGAACAGCGACTCCCCCGCGGCGGGCGGCGCGGGACCCCCGGGCGG
>NZ_JBFAZH010001407.1:0-1795 GCF_040681735.1 Actinoplanes sp. NPDC051633
TCACGATCTCGGTCACCACGTCGACGGTCACGTCCACCAGTCTCCGCCCAACGGACCGGCTCGGGTGAATTCTGGTCCTGCGCGACCGCGCCTGATCAGAGCCCGGCGGCTCGGCGGGTCAGGTATCGCTGTTCGGGCAGGCTCGCCGTCATCCGGGCCGCGCGCAGGTAGCAGTCCCGGGCCGCTTCCCGGTCGCCGGCCTTCTCCAGCAAATGCGCTCGGACGGCTTCGAGACGGTGCGTGTGCGCCAGCCGGTCGTCGGCGCCGAGGGTGCCGAGCGCCGCCAGCCCGGCGGCCGGCCCGTGCACCATGGCGAGGGCGACCGCGCGGCTGAGCGTGACCACCGGGCCGGGCGCCACGCGGACGAGGACGTCGTAGAGGGCGAGGATCTGCGGCCAGTCGGTGCCGTCGGCCGTCGCGGCCTCGTCGTGGACGGCGGCGATCGCGGCCTGCACCTGGTACTGCCCGATCGGGCCGGCGCCAAGCGTACGGGTGAGCAGCGCCAGCCCCTCGGCGATGGCGGCCGCGTCCCACAGCTCGCGACGCTGCTCGGCCAGCGGCACCAGGGACCCGTCGATATCGGTACGGGCGGCCCGCCGGGCGTGCGTGAGCAGCAGCAACGCCAGCAGGCCCGCCGCCTCTCCGTCGGCCGGCAGCAGCCGGTGCAGCAGCCGGGCGAGCCGGATCGCCTCCTCGGCCAGCGCCGGCCGGTCGAGCCGCGGCCCCGAGCTTGCGGTGTATCCCTCGTTGAACATCAGATACAGCACGTGCAGCACGACGCCGAGCCGCCCCGGCCGTTCGCCGATGGCCGGCAGCTCGAACCGCGCGCCGGCGTCGCGGATGCGCTGTTTCGCCCGGCCGATCCGCTGCGCCATCGTGGCCTCGGGCACAAGGAACGCGGCGCTGACCTGTGCGGTGGTCAACCCGCCGACCGCCCGCAGCGTCAGTGCCAGCTGCGACGGCGGCGACAGCGCCGGGTGGCAGCACAGGAAGAGCAGCACCAGCGTGTCGTCCGGATCCGGCGGCGCGTCGTGGGTCGGGTCGAGCGCGGCGCTGGCCTCGCGGCGGCGCCGGGCGCTGTCGTTGCGCCAATGGTCGACCAGTGCCCGGCCGGCGACCGTCGTCAGCCAGGAGCGCGGCCGGTCCGGCACTCCCTCCGCCGGCCACTGCAGGGCCGCGGCCAGCAGTGCCTCCTGTACGGCGTCCTCGCACGCGTCGAACTGCCCGTGCCGGCGCACGAGGGTGCCGAGGACCTGCGGCGCCAGCTCGCGCAGCAGGTCCTCGAACGGCGCGGTCGGCGTCACCCGCTCAGTCCTGCGGTGGTGACTCGTCCATGACCCGCCGCACCTCGATCGGGTATTCGACGGCCGCGGCGACCCGCGAGGCGATCTCGACGGCCCGCTCGTGCGTCCCCTCGATGACCCAGTAGCCGGCCAGCGACTCCTTGATCTCGGCGAACGGCCCGTCGGTCGGTGCGGGGGCGCCGTCGATCAGCCGTACCGTCGTGGCCCCGGTCGGATCGGTCAGGTGCCGGCTCTCGACCGCTTCGCCCGACCGGCGCAGCTCCCCGTCCATCCGCATCATCTCGGTCTGCATCGCCGTGACCCACTCGGGGCTGCGTCCGGCCAGCGACTCGGCCACCCCGCCGAACATCATGATCATGTATTTCACGTCGGTCTCCTCTCGCCCGGGCCCGATCCCGGATGCGGCCACCGGTCGAAACAGACCACGCCGTTCTCGACATCCCACACCAGATTTCTCGGCGCGCCCCGGAGAAAGTGGTAGCCCACGCACG
>NZ_JBFAZH010001408.1:0-1795 GCF_040681735.1 Actinoplanes sp. NPDC051633
CTGCCGTCGGGGAGGAAGGCCAGCCCCCACGGCACGTCGATGCCGGTGGCCAGCGTCTCCGGGTCCGCGTCCAGGTCCGGTGACCCGGTCGGCGACGGGGCGGCCGAACTCTCCGACGGCGCCGCCGCCGAGGTGGGCGCGGCCGGCGCCGGCGCCGGCGGCTGCGGCTCGTCGTCGTCCGAGCAGGCGGCCAGCGTCAGGGTCCCCGCCAGGAGACCGGCCAGCGGAATCGCGCAAGATCGCCGTTTCATGCCCTCTACCGTGCCACGCCGCGGCGAAAGCAAACCGCAAACCCCCTGCGCGATACATGCACATTCGAGCCGATGAATTGATTGACACCGGTTCCCACCTCCGAAAAGGTCCAATCACGACCTTCCCATCCATCGGAGGCCATCCATCATGAGATCCAGGCGCTGGGTCGCCGCGGGAGCCGCTCTGCTCCTCGGCGTGACCACGGCGATAACCACGGGGCCGGCCGCTACCGCGGCACCGGCGAAGTCCGCCGACACCCTCGGGGTGTACGTCGGCAGGCTCGACGCGGCCCAGCTGCAGAAGCTGCGCGAGGCCGGCATCGACAGTCACGAGAGCACGATCTCCCCGCCGGCCGGCGGCAAGGTCGTCGTGGAGACGATCCTCGGCGTCAAGCAGGCCGAGCGGCTCGCCGCCGCGGGCGTACCCCTCAAGGCCAAGAGCGTGACCGGCGCGATGCGCAAGCAGGCCGCGGCCGCGCCCACGGTCTTCCGTCCCTACAACGCTCCGGGCGGCATCCGTGACGAGCTCGCCGCGACCGCGGCCCGCAACCCGCAGATCGCCAAGCTGGTCACCCTCGGCAACTCGCTGCGGGGCGTGCCGATCCAGGCCATCAAGCTGACCAAGGGCGCGCGAAACGTGCCGGACGGCGCCCGGCCGTCGGTGCTCTACGCCGGCGCCCAGCACGCCCGTGAGTGGATCACCCCGGAGATGAACCGGCGGCTGATGCACCACTACGTCGACAACTACGGCACCGACCCGGCGATCACGCAGCTCCTGAACACCACCGAGGTGTGGATCTTGCCGGTCGCCAACCCCGATGGGTACGACTTCACCTTCACCGAGGGCAACCGCCTCTGGCGCAAGAACCTCCGGGACAACAACGGCGACGGGCAGATCACCGTCGGCGACGGCGTCGATCTGAACCGTAACTTCGCTGAGAAGTGGGGCTTCGACAACGAGGGTTCGGCGGAGGACCCGGCCGACGACACCTACCGCGGCCCCAGCCCGATGTCGGAGCCGGAGACCAAGGCGCTCAACCGGCTGTTCCAGCGGATCGGGTTCGAGTTCTTCATCAACTACCACTCGGCCGCCGAGCTGCTGCTCTACGGCCTCGGGTGGCAGGTCGACACGATCAGCCCGGACGACCAGATCAGCATCGCGATGGCCGGCGACGACGCCCACCCGGCGATCCCGGGCTACGACCCGGACATCTCCGCCGAGCTGTACACCACCAACGGCGACACCGACACGCATGCGCAGGTGCGCTTCGGGACCATCGGATACACCCCGGAGATGACCACCTGCCAGACCGCGTCGGCGATCGACCCGGACGACCAGTGGGACCCGGCGGACTGCCAGAGCGGCTTCAACTTCCCGGACGACGAGGGTCTGATCCAGGCCGAGTTCGAGAAGAACATTCCGTTCGCATTGTCGGTCGCGCAGTCGGCGAAGGACCCGGCGAACCCGGTGTCCGTGGTCGGGCGCACCGTGCCGGACCTGGAGGCCGACCCGTTCGAGGTGTCCTATGGCACCACTCAGCGGG
>NZ_JBFAZH010001409.1:0-1794 GCF_040681735.1 Actinoplanes sp. NPDC051633
CGGTCGGGGTCGAATTTGTCGACGGCTTTGATCAGGCCGACGGTGGCGGTCTGGATCAGGTCGTCGGTGGGTTCGCCGCGGCCGGAGTAGCGGTGTGCGAGGTGGCGGGCCAGGGGCAGCCAGGCCTCGATCGCCCGATCGCGCAGACGGGCCCGCGCCCGCCCTTCGGTGGTGGTTGTCATCGCGGTGAGGAGTTCGGTCGCGGACTCGGACGGCCCATCACTCACGGTAGTCATCGGAGAGAAACCTCCATTCACGGGCGGAGAGCCGCGCCCGTTCCTTCCTCCCACGCTAGCCGCCTGGGCTAGTCCTGACCAGCCGAAAGTATGAGTGACGTTGAGTGACCGGTCAGCCGGTCGAGGAACTGGTGATGGACAGCTGCATCCCGAGCGCGTGCAGCCGCTCGAGCGTCGCGTGATTCGATACCGCGCTCGCGTGGTACACAGCAGGGGCAGCGAACGTCTGACGGACAAGGACGGAACTCGGATGGCCATCCTCGGCATCGACATCGGCGGCTCGGGCGTCAAGGGCGCTCCCGTCGACCCGGAGCACGGTGAGTTGCTGGCGGAGCGGTACCGCGTGGTCACCCCGCAGCCGTCCGACGTCACCTCGGTGGTGGACGCCGTGGCCGAGGTGGCCGCGCAGTTCAGCGGGTACGAACGGGTCGGCGTGACCTTCCCCGGCGTGGTGGTGGACGGGGTCACCCGGACCGCGGCCAACGTCGACAAGTCCTGGGTCGACGCGCCGGCCGCGCAGCTGTTCGCCGATCGTCTGGGCGTACCCGTCACGGTCCTCAACGACGCCGACGCCGCGGGCGTGGCCGAGGTGGCGTTCGGCGGTCACGACCAGAACGGGCTGCTGGTGATGCTGACCTTCGGCACCGGCATCGGCAGCGCGCTGTTCCTGAACGGCACGCTGATCCCGAACACCGAGTTCGGTCACCTCGAGCTGGACGGCAAGGACGCCGAGCTGCGCGCCTCCGACCGGGCCCGGGAGGAGGGCGACCTGAGCTGGGAGAAATGGGCCGGCCGGGTCCAGGATTACCTGCGGCACCTGGAGATGCTGCTGTCGCCGCGGCTGTTCGTCGTGGGCGGCGGCGTCTCCAAGAAGTCCGACAAGTTCTTCCCGCTGATCGACATCCGCACCCCGATCGTGCCGGCCACCCTGCTGAACAACGCCGGGATCATCGGCGCCGCGGTCACCGCGCAGCTCGCCGCGGGCAAGCCCTCCACGATCGGGAGCTGAAGCGATGGCCCGCAGCATCGCCACCAACAACCGGGTCGAGCGAGCGGAGCTGCTCGACTTCCTCCGGCCGCGGCACCACGCGATCCTGATGACCACCCGGCGTGACGGCCGCCCGCAGGCGTCGCCGAACACGTGCGGCGTGGACGCCGAGGGCCGCATCGTCATCTCGACGTATCCCGAGCGGGCCAAGGCGGCCAACGTCCGGCGCAACCCGCAGGTCTCGGTGTGCGTCCTCTCAAGTGAGTGGAACGGGCCGTGGGTGCAGGTCGACGGCACGGCCGAGGTGCTCGACCTGCCCGAGGCGCTCGAGCCGGTGGCGTCGATGCACCGCGACGACCTCTACTACCTGCTGGGCGTCATGTCCGTCGCCGCCTGATCGGCGAACTCAGCTGACTAACTGGGCCGGCGATCTCAGCCGGTGCCGGTCAGTCGGCGAGCCGGGGTGGGAAGCCGCCGGTGGCGATCGGGCCCCACGACTCGATCGAGACCCGGATCAGCGACTTGCCCTGGTCCCGCATCGCCTGGCGGTACTCGTCCCAGTCCGGGTGC
>NZ_JBFAZH010001410.1:0-1792 GCF_040681735.1 Actinoplanes sp. NPDC051633
TTCGCCACGAACCCGCTCCCCACCCTCGCCCGCGCCCCCGAGTAGATCGCGGCCGAGGTGGCGGGGCTGCTCAAAGATCCGCGAGGATCTCGCTGAGGGCCTTCGGCTCGCTGAGCATGGGCCAGTGGCCGGTCGGCAGCGGGATGATCCGCGCCTCGGTCATCTCCACGAACCACGGATGTCCCGCGGCCATCATCTCCTGGACGACCTCGGCCGGGAATCCGCACGCGATCAGCACGGTCGGCAGGTCGGCCGAGGTGGCGTGCGGGCCGACGCCCTGCTTGATCGACGCCATCGGGTGCGGCGTGCCACGGGTACGCAGCAGGTCCAGCGCGCGGTCGTCGAGGCCGGCCAGCATCTGCGGATCCGCTGCCGGATCCCACTCGCGCGGGTCGAGGGCCACGGCGTCATCGGGGATCGGCTCGCCGGGCGGCGTCGAGTCCCACTGACTCGTGCCCTCGGGCTGGGCGCCCGCGTCCACGTACACCACCGTCTTGATGCGGTCCCGCAGCCGCAACGCGGCCGCACTCACCGGGAGCCCCGCGTAGCTGTGCCCGACCAGGACGATGTCGTGCAGATCCTCGACCTCGGCCAGTCGCACGATGTCCTCGATGTGCGTGTCGAGGTCGATCTCCGGGCCGAGCAGGTGGGACCGGTCGGCCACGCCGGTCAGGGTCAGCGGGTGAACGTCGTGGCCGCCCGCTCGCAGCGCGGCCGTCACGTCGTGCCACGCCCACGCGCCGAGCCAGAGACCGGGAACCAGGATGTATGTGCTCATGAGGCAAGCCTAGAAGTAATACCGGACAGGTTCCGCCCGGTATAACTGAGAAGATTGCGGCATGGTCCACCCCGCTTCCCGCGTGCTCGCGATGCTCGAGCTGCTGCAGGCCCACCGCCGGATGACCGTCGGTGAGCTCGCCTCCCGCCTGGCGGTCGACGAGCGGACCGTCCGGCGGTACGCCGGCACGCTGGCCGATCTCGGCATCCCGGTCGCCGCCGAGCGCGGGCGCTACGGCGGATACCGCCTGGCGCCCGGCTTCAAGCTGCCGCCGCTGATGCTCACCGACGACGAGGCCGTCGCGGTGGTGCTGGGCCTGGTGGCGGCCGAGCGGATCGGGCTCGGCACTCCGGCCGCGTCGTCGGCGGAGGCCAAGATCAGCCGGGTGCTGCCGGACGCGTTGTCTCAGCGGCTGGCCGGTCTGCGCGAGAGCCTCGGCTTCACGATGCGTGGCCGTTCCGGTCAGGCGGCGGACTCCTCCGTGCTGCTGAGCCTCGGCGCCGCGGTGCGGGACCGGGACCGGCAGGTCCTCGCCTACAACGGCGAGCGCGCGGTCGATCCCTACGGCCTGGTGGTCCACTCCGGACGGTGGTATCTGATCGCCCATGACCATCGCCGCGGGGAGGTCCGGACCTTCCGGGTCGATCGCGTCGAGGCGGTCCGGCCGCTGGGCGTGCGGTTCGAGCCGCCGGAGGGTTTCGACGCGGTCGCGCACTTCAACCTGCAGTGGGCCCAGCGCGATTACCGCTGGGCGGTGGAGGTGCTGGTGCACGCGCCGCTGCCGGCGGTGCAGCGACATCTGCCGGCCAACGTCGCCGTCTTCACCGAGACGAGCGACGGGGTGCTGATGGCGATGCGCGCCGAGAATCTGCGCGGGATGGCGGCGATGCTCGCCGGGCTCAACCACCCGTTCACGGTGATCGAGCCCGACGAGCTGCGGCCCCACCTGCCCGCCCTCGCCACCGACCTGGCCGGGTGGGCGGTCAGCCGGCCCGCGCCAGGAACACCAGCACC
>NZ_JBFAZH010001411.1:0-1790 GCF_040681735.1 Actinoplanes sp. NPDC051633
GCAGGCGGGACGGAGGCGGCTTCGGCGGTCGCGCCGAGCGCGGGCGCCGCCGCACTCCCCGTAGCAGGCGCCACTGCGGGCGGAACCGAGGCGATTCTCCTGGCCGCCGGCCGGTCGGCCGGGGAGCCCGGCGCGGATCCCTCGGCCAGGGCGATCAGCTCGGCCGCCGTGAAGGCCGGCGGCGCCGCCCACGTGCCGGGGTGCGCCAGCAGCTCCACGACGTGCGCCGGGAGGGCGACCTCGTCGTCCTGCGACCGGCGGGCTTCGTCAGTCACCGGACTCACCCGGCTTGTCGTCGACCTTGTCGTCGACCAGATGGCCGAGCGCCTCGGCCAGCCTGCGGTGGGCCCGGTGCGAGCGCGACTTCACCGTTCCCATCGGCACGCCCAGGTGGGACGCGATCTCGCTGTGGGTCATCTGGAAGTAGTGCGCGAGCCGCACCACCGTTGCCTCGTCGGCCGGCAACCCCTCGACCGCGCGGCGCACCTGCCACGCCTCCCAGAGCCGCTCAGCGGAGGTGCCCTCGACCGGCACCTCGGTCTGATCGGCCGGGATCGGCGTGCGGCGCTCACGGCGGTAGACATCGATCGCCGCCTTGCGCGCCACGCCGAACACCCACGCCGCGAGGTCACGCGCCGGGTCGTAACGCCCGCGACCCCGCCACAGCCCGATGAACGCCTGCTGCGTGGCCTCCTCGGCGAGCCCCGGGTCGGTCAGCATGGTCACCGCCATGCCGAAGACCGGCCCGCGAAAGGTCGTGTAGACCTCGGCGAAGCCGTCCTCTTCGCCGGTTGCGAACCGACTGGCGAGCGCGGTGTCGTCCATGGTGCCCTAGATCGTAGGCGGTCCATCTCTCAGCACCTCACTGGGCGCTGTCTTCGGCCGGGACCGCGGTCACCTCATTGCCACCCACCGTCGCGGTGCGATCCTGCACATCGAGCGCCGACGGCTTGACCAGCGCACCGTCCACGGTGGCCAGTCCGACCTGTTCGCCGTCCTTGGTGACGATCCAGCCACCGACCACGTTCGCGCCGCGGACCTTGCTGGCGAAGCGGTAGAGCCCCGACGGCTTCTTCACCGTCTCGATGGTGAAGTCGATGTTGAGGTCCCGGACCTTGATCTTGCCCTTGGCGGTCTTGCCGTCCGCCGTGCCGGTCAGCGTGGCGCCGCCCTTGCCGGTCAGGTTCAGCTTGCCGCCGACCGCCGTACCCTTGAGCCACGACTCGATCCGCTCGCCGTCGCAGAGGTAGGCGATGGCCTTGCCGTTCTTGGCGGCAATCGCCAGGCTGCCCGGCTTGAGGCGGCCGGCCCAGGTGCCGGTCAGGGGTGCGGCCTCGGCGAGCTGCTCGCGGTCGGGGGTCTCGCCGGGCGCGGGCGGCGGGACGGTCGCGCTTTCCTCGGGTACGGGACCGGCGCCCTCGCCCGGCACCTCGGGCGTGGGCGAGGCGGGCGCCGCGGCGACGAGCCCGGCGGCCTGCTGATCCTTGAAGAACCGCGGAGCCTGCCAGCCCAGGCCGATGAGCACGGCGGCAACGGCAAGACCCGACAGCACGATGACCACCGGACTGGTGCGCTTCATGACATCTCCCCCGACGTCGAATGTTCCGTCTGCAGCTAGTTCGCACGTACCCCCCGGATCGGTTCTCGGCGCCGGCCGGAAATCTCAGCGGAGGCTGGCGGCCAGGTCCTGGCGGGAGACGATGCCCAGCTTGCGGTAGGCGTGGGTGAGGAAAATGAGTTTGCGGTCGCAAATGAACGGAGAGAATTCGAGCAACAGTTATCAAAACACG
>NZ_JBFAZH010001412.1:0-1789 GCF_040681735.1 Actinoplanes sp. NPDC051633
CGGACTGCTTGACGCCGAGCGCGGCGGTGGGCTCGTCGAGGATCAGCACCCGCGCTCCGAAGTAGACGGCACGGGCGATCGCCACACACTGGCGCTGGCCCCCGGAGAGGGTGCCGATGGGCTGGTCGATGTTCTTGACCACGATGCCCATCTTGCGCAGCTCCTGGTCGGCGATCTGCTTCATCTCCTTGACCTTGAGCTTCGCGAGGGGGTATCGGCCCGCGGTCAGCTCGGAGCCTAGGAAGAAGTTGCGCCAGACCTCCATCAGCGGCACCACGGCGAGGTCCTGGTACACGGTGGCGATGCCGTGGTCCAGGGCCTCGCGCGGGGACGAGAAGTGCTGGTCGGCGCCGTCGACCTTGAGGGCGCCCTCGTTGTGCGGGTGCAGGCCGGAAATGATCTTGATGAGGGTCGACTTGCCCGCGCCGTTGTCGCCCAGCACGCAGGTCACCTCGCCCGCGTTGACTTGCAGGTTGATGCCGCGCAGGGCGCGGATCGCCCCGTACGACTTGCCGACCTCCGTCATCTCGACGAGCGGCTCGCCCTTGACCAGTTGGCTGTCGGCGTGATCCGCAAGCGTGTCCGTCATGGGTATCAGCCCACTTTCCGAGTAGTGGAGAGCCGCTTGACGTAGAGGTTGACCAGCACGGCGAGCAGCAGCATGACGCCGAGGAAGGCCTTGAACCAGTTCGGGTCCCAGCCGGCGTAGACGATGCCGAGGCTGGTCATGCCGAAGATGAAGGCGCCGATCGCCACACCCCAGGCGTTGCCGAAGCCGCCGGTGAGCAGCGTGCCACCCACGACCGCGGCGATGATGTAGAGGAACTCGTTGCCGACGCCGTTGCCGGACTGCAGCGTGTTGAAGCGGTAGAGGGTGTGCATGCCGACGAACCAGCCGAGGAACGACACCGTCATGAACAGGCCGATCTTCGTCTTGATCACCGGGACACCGACCGCGCGGGCACTGTCGACCGCGCCGCCGACCGCGTAGAACCAGTTGCCGATACGGGTCCGGGTGAGGATCCAGGCCGCCAGCGCGACGAACAACACCCACCAGATGACCGTTCCCCAGACCGTCACGCCGCCGATCTTGAAGCTGGACGCGAACACCGACTGCAGCGAGCTGAAGCCGTCGATGTCGGCGATGGACGGGGTGGACACCTGGCCGGTGACCAGCTTGGTGACGCCCAGGTTGGCGCCCTGCAGCACGAAGAACGTGCCCAGGGTGATGAGGAAGCTGGGGATGCCGGTCTTCATCACCAGGTAGCCGTTCAGGAATCCGATGGCCAGGCAGAAGATCAGCGACAGGATCGCGCCGACCCAGAGATTGACGCCGAAATACCAGCAGAACATCGAGTTGACCAGGCCGGCCGTGGTGACGATGACGCCGGCCGACAGGTCGAACTCGCCGCCGATCATCAGCAGGCCGACGGCCACCGCGACGATGCCGATGGTGGACGACTGGTAGAGCACGGTGAAGAACGACTCGGCCGAGCGGAACGCGGGGGCGACCGAGAGGAAGAAGATGAAGATGATGATCGCCGCGACCAGGGCACCCACCTCGGGGCGGGCCAGGATCCGGTTCGACAGGCCGAGTTTGACGCGGTTGGACGGCTCCGAGGGTGCGGGCGCCGGAGCCGTCTGGACGGTTTGGCTCATGGCTGGAACTCCGATCACTGCTGCCGGGGCTGCCGGCCCGGGGGTGGGCCGGCAGCCGCCGCAGAGGGGATAACCGGGTGTTGTTCTTGGTGTACGGGAGGATCGTGGGGGTGTTGTTGGAGTCGGACAT
>NZ_JBFAZH010001413.1:0-1787 GCF_040681735.1 Actinoplanes sp. NPDC051633
CCCGACCCCCCGACCCATCCCGCCCTCCCCCCACCCCACCCCCACGCCCTCCACGACCAGCTCAACCCCACGCAGCCCCACCCTCACCACGCCTCCAACGTCACCGACGTGGCCCAGATGACCGACGCCGTCCGATGGATCCAGGAGAAGGTCTGGGTCGATCGGCTGGAGGCGACGATCGAGGCGCACACCCTGGCGGCCGCGCAGATCCGGGAGAACTGCACGATCCCCGGCACGTCGGTGCGCACGGCCTGGTTGTGCCGCGACAAGCCGTCGATGAAAGAGGTGCTGCGCTCCGCCGGGGTGCCCACGGCCGCGTCGACCGGCGCGGAGAGGGCCGAGCAGGTGTACGAGTTCGCCGACGCGGTCGGGTACCCGCTGATCCTCAAGCCGCGGACGGGCGCCGGCGCGCTGGACACCACCCGGGTCGACACCAGGGGCGAGCTGGACGGCGCGCTCGGGCGCTTCAACGACCAGAACGTCTCGTCGATCGCCGTCGAGGAGTTCGTCGAGGGTCACGAGGGCTTCTACGACACCGTGTCGATCGACGGGCGCGCCGCCCTGGACTTCGTCTCGCACTACTACCCGAACGTGCTGGAGGCGATGCGTACCCGGTGGATCTCGCCGCAGTTCATCTCCACCAACCGGGTCGACTCGCCGTCGTCGGACTACGCCGACCTGCGGGAGATGGGCGCCCGCGTCAACGAGGCCCTCGGCATCGGGACCAGCGCCACCCACATGGAGTGGTTCTTCGGGCCCAAGGGGCTGCGGTTCTCCGAGATCGGCTGCCGCCCGCCCGGCGTCGGGGCCTGGGACCTCTACTCGGCCGGCAACGACCTCGACATCTACCGGGAGTGGGCGAACGCGGTGGTGCACGGGCACATCGCCGCCCGGCCGTCGCGGCAGTTCGCCACCGGGATCATCGCGCTGCGCCCGGAGCACGACGGCCAGATCTCCGGCTACTCCGGCGTCGACGAGGTGCAGGCCCGCTCCGGGCAGTGGGTGATCGACGCGCACCTGCCCCCGCCCGGCACCCCCACCCAGCCGGTCGAGGCCGGCTACTGGGCGAACGCGTACGTCCGGATGCGCCACCCGGACTACGACATGCTGCGGGAACGCCTCGACGACGTGGGCCGCACCGTCCACGTGCATGCGGCGTGAGCGTCCGCGTCGTCGACGAGGGCGACCCCAAACTCGCGATCAACCGCCTGCGGAGGCAGACGGAGGTCGACGGCGCCACCGTCGACCGTTTCCTGGCCCGGTACGAGGCGCCGGTGGTGGAGGGCAGGTTCTGCACGTTCCTCTACCGCGGTGAGGCCGACACGGTTCGGGTCAGCCAGCGGATCATCGACCTTCCCGATCGGGTGCCGATGCACCGGCTGCCCGGGACGGACCTGTGGTACGTGATCGTGGAGATGCCGGCCGACTCGCGGGTCGAGTACCAGCTCGAGGTGTGCCGGGACGGCCGGACCGAGTCTCTCAACGACCCGCTCAACCCCAAACTGGCGTTCAGCCCGGTGGGCAACTCGTCGGTCTGTTTCGGGCCCGGCTACGTCGCTCCCGATTGGACGGTGCCGGATCCTGAGGCGCCGCCCGGGCAGCTCGACGACCTGGTCGTGCGCAGCGAGGCGCTGGGCAGCGACTACCCGGTGACCCTGTACCGGCCGGCCGGCTGCTGCCCCACCGGCAGCTACCGGCTCCTGGTGGTGCACGACGGCGGCGACTTCCTCCGGTACTCCGCCGCGCAGACGGTGCTGGACAACCTCATCCACCGCCGGCAGATGGCC
>NZ_JBFAZH010001414.1:0-1785 GCF_040681735.1 Actinoplanes sp. NPDC051633
CACGCCCCCTGGAGACCGGAGCCACGCCGACCTGGTCGATCCAGTCGACCATCGTGGTCACGAAGCCCACGTCGCCGACCTGCTCGTCGGTGGCCAGCACGGACAGATCCGGCCGGAAGTCGTCGTCCTCGGCCACCCCGGAGATCCACTCCTCGGCCGACCAGCCGGGGAAGCCGGGCCGCTCCCGGAACGCCGCCTCGTAGACCCCGAAGAACCGCCGCCCGTCCCACCCGCTCAGCGTGATGCCGCCGGGCCAGGCCGGCTCCGGCACGGGCCGGCCGAGGTCGAAGCGCATCACGTCCTCGGCGAACACCTGCCGCAACCCGCGCGAGCCGAACAACTCGCTCAGCTCGGCGGTCAGGAACTCGGTCTCGACGGTCACCTGCCCGGGCCGTCGGTCCGCGGCCTGCGCGAGCGCCCAGTCGAGCGTCTCGGCCGGCACCCCCAGGACGCCGACGACCGCGCCGGCCGAGGACGGCCGCACCGAGACCGCGGCGGTCAACCGGCCGTCCGCGTCCCGGCTCCCGCGGCCCACCGACTCGGCGGCAGCCCAGCGGGAGCGCAGGAACCCGGGCGACGCGGCGAACGGCAATCCGCCGTCCGCCGCGAGGCGTTCCGCGGCGAGCCGCACGACGTCGTCGAAGCGATAGTCGGCGCCCGGCACGTCGGACGTACCGGTGGACCCCGGCCCGTCCGGGCCTGTCACTTCACCCCGGCCATGTCCATGCCGCGAAGCTCCTTCTTCAGCTCGGACACCTCGTCACGGATCCGGGCCGCCAGCTCGAACTGCAGCTCGCGCGCGGCGCCCAGCATCTGGTCGTTGAGGTCTTGGATGAGCTGGGCCAGCTCGGCCCGCGCCATGCCCTCGCGGGCCGGCGTGGCGGCGCTGCGCGGCGGCCTGGACCGCGTCTCCGGCACCGGCGCCTTGCCGCGCGACATCTGCCGGCCACCGCCGCCGACCATCGGCCCGCTGCCGACCGCCGCGTCGGTGTCCTCCGCCTCGCGGTAGATGTCGTCCAGGATGTCGTGGATCTTCTTCCGCAGCGCGGTCGGCTGGATGCCGTTCGCCTCGTTGTGCGCGATCTGCTTCGCCCGGCGGCGGTCGGTCTCCTCGATCGCGTCGCGCATCGACGGCGTCATCTTGTCGGCGTACATGTGCACCTGGCCGGAGACGTTACGCGCGGCGCGGCCGATGGTCTGGATCAGCGAACGGCCACTGCGCAGGAAGCCCTCCTTGTCCGCGTCGAGGATCGCGACCAGCGACACCTCGGGCAGGTCGAGGCCCTCACGCAGCAGGTTGATGCCGACCAGCACGTCGTAGTCGCCCTTGCGCAGCTCCTTGAGCAGCTCCACGCGGCGCAGCGTGTCCACCTCGGAGTGCAGGTAGCGCACCCGGATGCCGTTCTCCAGCAGGTAGTCGGTCAGGTCCTCGGCCATCTTCTTGGTCAAGGTCGTGACCAGGACACGCTCGTCCTTGTCGGTGCGCTCCTTGATCTCGTGCATCAGGTCGTCGATCTGGCCCTTGGTCGGCTTGACCACCACCTCGGGGTCGACCAGGCCGGTCGGGCGGATCACCTGCTCGACGAACTCGCCCTGGGCCTGCTGCATCTCCCACGGCCCCGGGGTCGCGGACAGGAACACCATCTGGCCGACCCGCTCGAGGAACTCGTCGAAACGCAGCGGCCGGTTGTCGGCCGCGCTGGGCAGCCGGAAGCCGTGCTCGATGAGGATCCGCTTGCGGGACGCGTCACCCTCGTACATCCCGCCGATCTGCGGGATCGTCAC
>NZ_JBFAZH010001415.1:0-1784 GCF_040681735.1 Actinoplanes sp. NPDC051633
ACGTCAACGGGTCGCTGCACGGCACCGGCCGGCTGAGCTCGGCCTGGAACGCCACCGGCAACCTCCAGATCGGACGGTCCAAGATCGCTGGGTCGTACGCCGAACCGTGGCGCGGCCGCATCGACGAGGTCACGACGTGGGACCGTGTGCTCACCACCGACGAGATCCGGCGGATGGCGAACGCGCCGGTCGAGGAAGCCTTCCTGCCGATGGACGAGGGAGCCGGCACCAGCGTCGCCGATGTCTCCGGCAACTACCGGATGGGCAGGTCCTCCGGCGAGCTCGCCTGGGATGCCGGCCGGGTGGGCCCGTTCTCCGCACAGTTCAACGGCCGGGACGCCGCGATCGAAACCGCGCAGCAGGCGGTACGCACCGACGGCAGCTTCACCGTGACCGCCCGGGCCCGGCTGCGTCAGGAGAACCCGCAGAGCACCCAGACGATCGTCAGCCAGGACGGCCCGAGCTCGTCCGGGTTCGCTCTGCAGTACCGCAACGGCAGATGGGCCTTCCTGGTGTCCCGGGCCGACAAGGCGGTGCCGGACCGGCTGACCGCGGAGGCCCCCGTCGACGGAGCGGAGTGGACGGATCTGGTCGGGGTCTACGACGCCGCGGCCGGCGAGGTCCGGCTCTACGTCAACAGCGCGGAGAAGGGCGCGGCTCCGGGCCGGGTCACCGCGCACGTCCCGGGATCGCTTGTGGTGGGCCGCGCCAAGCAGGCCGGTGCGGCGACGCAGTACTTCGACGGGTGGATCGACGACGTGCACGCGTGGACCGGCGCGTTCGGCGCTGCGGAGGCCGGGCGGTACTCCGAGAACCCGGTCACCAGACGGCCCAATCCGTACGGGGCGGAGCTGGCCCGGTTCGTCGACCACGACGGGCACCACTTCTCGGGCACCGGGCCCGTACCCCCGGGAATGCTCATCGAGCCCGGCCTCGGCATCCCGGCGGCGTCCGGGACGCCCGACACGCGGATGCTCTACTCCTGCCGGTACCCCGGAGGGTGGTACAACACGACCGTCGACCGGTGCGAGACCGCCGACAGCACCCTGCTCGGAGCCGCCGGGCTCGTCCACAAGTCAGCACCGGCGGGGCGGCCGTCGTTGCGGGTCTACCGGTGCGTGGTCGCCGGCGCCGACCACTACCTGACCACCGTGGAGGGCTGCGAGAGCCCGGAGCACCGCAACGAGGGCACGATGGGATTCACCCGGGCCTATCGGCAGCTGGTGCGCCATCTCTCCCCGGCGCCGCAGTACGACCACATCACCACGGTCACTCTCGGCGGAGTGCCGCCCGGCTACCGCGCCGAGGGTACGCAGGGCATCCTCGGCCTGACCGCCGAACCCGGCACCCAGGGTCTCTACTCCTGCACCACCGGCACGGACGAGTTCTCCTCCACCGATCCCGGCTGTGAAGGCGAGACCGTGCGCCGCTGGGAGGGCGCGATCTGGACCCAGCCGCCGTCGTTCGCCGAGTCCTTGCCGCTCTACTCCTGCCGCATGACCCCGGCGGCGGACGGCGAGCGGTTCACCTCCCGGGACGAGTTCTGTGAAGGCCGGACCAGGATCGGCCGGCTCGGCTTCGTCATCACCCGGTTCAACTAGAGAGGACCCGGTCATGCATCCTCGATCAAGGCGTTGGTTGGCCGCGGTTCTGACCGCCGTGCTGACGGGCACGCTGGCGCACGCGCCGGCCGCGCACAGTGTGGCGCCGCCGGTGCTGCCCTCGGCGCCGCAGAAGGAGCCGGTCGTGCCGGTCACGCCGGTGCCGGTGCGGCCGATCCCCGC
>NZ_JBFAZH010001416.1:0-1784 GCF_040681735.1 Actinoplanes sp. NPDC051633
CCTGCGGCGAAGCGCCGGCGTCGAGGAGGTCAACGCGGCGTTCCGCGAGGCTGCCGCCTCGCAGCAGCTGCGGCGCTACCTGCAGTACTCCGAGGCGCCGCTGGTGTCGGCGGACATCGTCGGCAACCCGTACTCGTCGATCTTCGACGCACCGCTGACCGCGGCCGTCGGCAACCAGGTCAAGGTGCACGGCTGGTACGACAACGAGTGGGGTTTCGCCAACCGCCTCGTCGAGTTCTCCGAGCGGATCGCACCTGCCGCGGCGTCCTGAGGATCCGCTCAGTGCGGATGGCGCGCGCTGCTCATCTGCTCCGCGGGTCGCGGCCGGTCGCCCGCGAGCAGCGCGAACAACGCCAACGCGGCGGCCAGCAGGGCCGCGACCGAGATGGCAAAGCCACGATCCATGCCCTGCGGGGCCAGCATCACCCCGGCGATCAGGACCACGACGGCTGCGGCGGCCATGGCGAGACGGATGCTCCGCTGTGGCGCGCCGCTCCGCCGGATCCCGTTTGCAGTCGCGACGGCACCGCCCGCCTCGCGCAGCCCCCGCCACACGCTGACGGCGATGACGGCGGCGCCCACCGCGCCGGCGAGGCCGGCGACGAGGAAGGGCACCGCAATTCCGTAAACGCCCTGCGCCGCGGCGCCGGCACCGGACAGCGCGAGCATCGCGAACACGGCGACCGCAAAGCCGTGCAGCGCCACGCTGCGGCGCAGGCGCCACTGTTCGGAAGTCGTCAACGCACTCTCCGTCCGAGCTCGGTTCGGCGCCATCGTCCCACGCGGTCGCGGGCATTACGGAGCGTCGTACTTCCCAGGGGTTTCGACGGTGCGGGCCACCAAGGCTTGAGCGGCCTCGCGGACGGTGCGGTTGGTGTCCTGCGCCATCGCCGTCAGGACGGCGAAGGCCTCCGCCGGAGTGCAGCGCCGTTCGCCCATGATGATGCCGGTGGCCTGTTCAATGACGGCTCCGCTGGCCATGGCCGCATCCGCGTGCCGGGAAAGGGTCGTCCGGGCGTCGTTGAGGTAGTCGTTGGCCATGGCGAGACCGGCAAACCCGGCGAAGGCCTGCCCCACGACGACGGCATGGTCGTCGAAGGCGTGCGGTTCGGTGGCGTAGAGGTTGAGCGCCCCGCTGACCGTGGCGTGGGGCGGCAGCCCGATGGACAGGGAGCTGAGGGCACCCGCTCGAAGTGCGCGGGCGGTCCAGTCCGGACACCGGCTTTCGGTTGCCATGTCGCTGACGGACTCGATGGCGGTCGTGGATGCGGCGTCCAGGCAGGGTCCTTGGCCCAGCTCGTACTGTGACTCTCGAGGGCCAGGGCGAGGCCACCGGTGCACGCCGGAGTGTGCGCATCCGAGCCCTGCACCACGGTGACGGATGCCTCGGCGACCCTCGGGATGCTGACCCCGGCGAGGTCGACGACGCATTGGAACACGTCGCGGAGGCCGGTCTCGCGGGGCTTGATCCGTCCGAGTTGCGCGAAGGCGTCGATAGGCTGCGTGAGCCGGCTGTATGTCATGAGCGTGTCCTGAGAAAGGCACATCACCGGCGCCTCGACGGGGCCGGCATGCGTAGATCGCTGCAGGCCCCCGCACGGGGGTCCTAGACCTACGCCGCTTCTTGACGATGGTTCGGTCGACGGTTGAAGGCGTCGACTACAGACCCCGAGCGTACGCGCCCCCGCGGACGTGGGGTGACTGTCGACGTTCGTGTCCGGATAGGCTGGGCGTCTGCGGCACGGCGCCTTCGATGGGCGTCGTCGAGACCAGCGTCAAGAAGC
>NZ_JBFAZH010001417.1:0-1783 GCF_040681735.1 Actinoplanes sp. NPDC051633
GCATGCTCGCGGCCGCCGGCGACGACGGTTGACGCGCGGTCCGGCGGGGCAGGACCAACAGCATGGTTGACATTCCCACCGCTTCTCTCGCCGGTGACGTGCGGATGCCGATGGTCGGGCTGGGCACGGCCGGTCTGGTCGGTGACGCCGGCTACTCCGCGATGCGGCACGCGCTCGACATCGGCTACCGCCATCTCGACACGGCCACCGCCTACGACAACGAGGCCGAGGTCGGGCGGGCCCTTCGCGACTCCGGTGTGGCCCGGGAGGCCGTCTTCATCACCACGAAGCTTCCGCCCGAGCGGGCCGGCGACGCCTCCGCCGTCCTCACCAAGAGTCTGCGCGCGCTCGGCGTGCACCAGGTCGACCTGTGGCTCATCCACTGGCCACCGGACGGGCAGGCCTGCGCGCCGGCCTGGCGCGCGTTGATCGCCGCCCGCGAGAGCGGCGCCGCCCGCGCGATCGGGGTGAGCAACTACGGCATCGGCCAGCTCGACGAACTCGCCGCAGCCACCGGCGTCGTACCGGCCGTGAACCAGATTCCCTGGTCACCCGCCCGGCACGACCCGGCGATGCTGGCGGCTCACCGCTCTCGCGGGATCGAGGTCGAGGGCTACAGCCCGCTGAACGGCACCGATCTCGACGACCCCGCTCTGACCCGCATCGCCGACGCGCACGGGGCGACCACCGCGCAGGTCGTGCTGAGCTGGCACCTCACCCATGGCATCACCGTCATTCCAAAATCGGGCAGCGCGGAACGTCAGCGAGCCAACTTCCGCGCCGGTGAGCTGTCGCTCACCGACGACGAAGTGCGGGCGGTCGACCGGCTGGCGCAGTAGCCGCAACGAACCTGCGCCGACCGGCCCGGGTCAGCGGACGGTCACCTCGGCCCGGAGGTCGTTCAGGCCGGTGGCGGCGTCCCACAGTCCCTCGTTGGCCGTGCGGATCGAATACTCCGGACGGTTCCGCAGCAGCGGGTCCGGCAGTTCGAGGAGCAGCTGATACCGGCCGGCCGCGATCTGCTTCGGCAGCGTGATCGTCTGCCGCAGCGTCGTGGTGGCGCCCGCCGCCCAGGTGCGCGGGTCCGCGTTCAGGGCGATGCGGTGGGTTCCGTTCTGCCCGCGCAACACCAGGTTCACGGCCCGCGCGTTGAACGGCGCCGCCCACCCGTCGTTGCGGATCGTGATCGTCACGGGCAGCTTCGCGCGCCGGTTCGCCGTCGCCGGGTACGCGCCACTGACCAGCGTGAACCGGTAGCCGAGCCGGTTGACGACGTCGTCCAGGCAACCGCCGGCCGCCCAGCTGTCGATCACGCCGGGATGCCAGTCCTCGTTCAGGTACGACCAGTGGAACATCGCCATCTCCGAGGTCGCCGTCGGGCACTCGGAACGCGGCGGGTTGGGGTTGCACGTCTCGCCGCCCATCGGCACGTAGGTGGTCTCCTGCGCCAGATACGGGTACTCGACCGCCGGGTTCTCGTACGTGCCGTAGTCGTCGGGGCTGGCCAGGAAGCAGTCGTTGTGGTGGCCGATCCGCTCGACCCGGCCGGTGCCGTACATCGTGCGCTTGAACTTCGGCGTCCGCAGCTGGATCGACCGCGACGCGGGCAGCACAGCCAGCTGCTTGTCGGTGACCGCCTTGCGGTTCGCCCAGTCCTGCTCCGAGATGACGCCCTCGTCGCCGAAGTTGGCGGTGTAGTACCACTCACCCCACTGGCCGATCATCCCGGCCTGCATGACCGCGATGACGTCGGTGTTGCGCCGCAACACCGGCGCCAGCTGGT